>NZ_JBQFOU010000014.1:0-127986 GCF_056533845.1 Ruegeria sp. F5
ACCGAAACCTCGTCTGCACATGCCCCCCGATGTCAGAATACGAAGACGCCGCAGAGTAAATCACAAAAACCCCGCCCGACATCGGGCGGGGCACATTGAAGGCAGCGCACAGCTCTGTTGTCGGAGCAGATCAAAACAAGCTTGGCAATTCAGATGAAGCACTACGCCGTTCAAACCGATCAAGTAACGACAAGCGAAACAGATGATACAGCGACCGGGTGCGCTCGGCACATCGATGTCATTCTGCGTTGCCATGAGGACAGAGCATCGGCAGAAGCGATCGTGGAATTCTACCGCGCTTTGAACAGCTTGATTGGCCAACAAACCTATTTTGTGACCCTGCGTGTCGTTGCCGAAGAAAAGGCTGGCGGACCTCTCTTCTGGGCCCGGCGGACGGCAATTCTTTGGGGTAATGCCGAATGCGCATGGTACCCGGCAGGTGATCAAAAATCATGGGTTGCCCGGGTGTTGAGCCTGTCGCCCCGGACACTCCTCGTCGGAGGTGCCGTCATGCTGTTGGCCAATACGGACAATTCGGACCGAAAGATAGCTGCGGTTCATTCAAGTTTTGAAGTCGCGGCATCAGAAGCGGGCGTAAGGGATTGCGGGGCTGCAACTTACTTTTCCGCCACCGGGCGATTGCACAGCGCAAACGCACATATCAGCGCTCTTCGATTGCTGGCCGATTTTGTTGCCATGGATCATGGTGAATATCTTGCCGATGCGCTGCGCAGGCATATCGGGCTCACCGAACCGAGGCAATCCATCGAGAGCCGGTTCGCCAATCGACTGGTTCGCAAAGCCAAGGGCGACGAATTGGTCATTCTCACCTTGACGACCATGTTGGAGAATATCGAAGAACCCCTGAGCATTTCCGGGCTTTCGGAACGGGTGGGTACGTCCACACGGCAACTGCAAAGAAGATATCTGTGCAAGACCGGTGCAAAGCTTCTGGATACCTACAAAGAGTTAAGGTTGGAGAGAGCAAGCAGCTTATTGCAGCACACCGACATGCCGCTGATGGAAATCGCCACTGCAACAGGATTTTCTTCTCGTTCAGCCATGTCCCGCGCCTTTTTCAAACAGTATGGATCGAGACCGGAAGAGCGCAGGGATTGGAGGTATAGTGGGGTCGCTCGGATTCAGTAAAACCGAATAGCGGTCTGTTAATCGCAATGATCTTGTCAGATTAACTTTATTTGAGCGGGGCAGCGTGTTTGCGCAACCTCTAGCGTCAGCACTCATAGTCAACAGATCACCAGTACCGCGAGAGCGATTGCGGATAGAAAGACGTGGGGGCATCGGTCGTATCTGGCCGCTGCAGTAACATCGCGTTACTATGTGATACGGCTCGAACGGTTGAGGTTGGATATCGCGCATCTGTTTGTCAGCTACTCTCGCGCCAACGCGGAAACGGTCGGCATTGTGATCGACCGTCTTCATGGCGCAGGGCATTCTACCTGGTTCGACAATCACAGTATTCGTGTCGGGGACGGCTGGCAGCGGGCAATCGGGCGCGGGATTGCCGATTGCGACATGTTCCTGCTGTTCCTATCCAAAGACTCCTTGAGCTCGGAATGGGTGAAGCGTGAGGTTTTGATGGCGGCCAAGGCCCACAAACCGATCCTTCCCGTCGCCTTGGATGCGACCGAAAAGAAATCCGATGTATTTGGTCTGCGGGATATCCAGTCAATCCGCCTCTATCCTGATTGCGATGCCGGAATTGCGCGCCTTCTCAAAGATGTTGGTCCAGGCTCTGGCTCAGGCGGACGTATTCCATTCCGCGTCGACCATCCCCGTCTTCGAGGTTTTCTGGGACGCGACACCGAATTTCTGAATTTGCACGAAACGCTCATGACGGCCGGGGAGACAGGAACGCCACCAACCGGCATCAGCGGGATGGGTGGCATCGGCAAGACCCAGTTTGCCGTCGAGTATGCCCATAGGTATCGGTACCACTACCCGGATGGGGTGTTCATGCTGAATGCCGCGGCGACAAATTGGACTGCTGAGTTTGCCGCCTTAGCCCATCGTATGGGCACCAGCAAACGCTCGCACGACAGTCTTCTGGATGCGGCAGATGAGTTCGTGCGCCATATCACGGACAACCGGGAGGCGCTCGTCATACTCGACAATGTCGGCGATGTCATCGATTTCAACCGCAGACCGATTGGGCGTGGGGCTGTTGCGGGCAACCTTGCATGCCGCGTGCTGTTCACGACACGGCAACGTGTTGGTATCGATGAGTTCAATGCTCTGAATATCGACATGTTGCCTGTCGAAGATGCGCGGAAGTTGCTTACATCGAAACGGCCGGACATTGACCCGGAGGATGCGGCGGTGGCGCAGGTTTGTGAGGCTCTGGGTCGATTGCCTCTGGCGCTTTCGCTCGCTGCTGCTTTTCTCAAGCGAAAGCCCGCCGCGACACCTGCGGCTTATTTGAAACACCTCAGGCGCTACGGTCTGGACGCTACTCATGCCAAAGCGCATCTCAGGAAAGTTGCGCTTCCTGCCTACGCAAATCTCAGCGTTGGCCCCGCCCTTCGTGCCCAGTGGAAATTGCTGGAGTTGGATCACACGAGCGATCTGCTCGACGTTGTGGCCGCCCACCCGGAAAACGCGCATGTGCCAATCGCGCGTATTGGTTTGATGAGCGGCCTTCGCGATGCAGCCGACGGAATTGACACGCCAATCCGGGACGCGTTGCAAGAGGCGATCGACGCAAACCTGCTGGAGGGTTTGGGTGGCGCTTCCGTGCGTCTCCATCCCGTGGTGCGCGATTTTGTCCGCCATCGGCGGAAACGAAACTGGCAAAAGGTCGGCGCTGCGGCAAGAGATCAGTTAACGCGGTCATACGAAGATCCCTCGGAGCTTGACGCGAATTACAGACTCAGGGGAATTGACGAGGTCATAGGCGATCTGAGCAACGCGCTTACCCTCGGTGAGGCGAGCTCAAACTCACGAAATGCGGCGCGCACGCAAACCGTGCTTACCATACTGCAGCAGGAGCAGCATGTTCTGCGCGACCGGCAATCCGGGACACAAGCTTCGTTTCTGCCGCAGCAGATTGCGAAACGCGCCCAGGAACTGGGTCAGTCCGGATTGGCAGAGCGGGCGCAGGTGCTGGTTGAAACCTTGGCGCAGCCTTACCTCAGTCAAGTCTGGAAAACAGGCGTTAGCCCTATGCTGAACCTGGTACACGACCGACCGACCGTGACAGATTGCGCGTTTCATGGCGATGCTCGGTTCCTTCTCACCGTAGGGCACCAAGGCATTCTGCAGGAATGGGATGCCAATACCGGTGAGCCGATCCGTGCCTCGTCTTTCGGGTCCGAAGGTGCCGATGGCATCGCCGTCTGTGACGCGTGCGGTCTTGCAGTGCTTGGGGTATCCCGCGGCGATCCGGTGCTTTGGGATATTCCAACCTGGTCGAAGGTCCGGACGTTGAAAGGCAACGGCTACGCAGGTTGGGCCGTGGCTATTTCCGAGGACGGTAAGTTGGCATTGACCGCGTGTGATGGCGGTGTTGCCCTCTGGGACGTATCCACAGGTCATCGCCTTGCAAAGCTTCGGAACAAAGCCACGATCAATGTGATCTCCTTTCTGGGCAAATCCCGCGCTGTTACAGGAGATGACGCCGGTGAAGTCACGCTCTGGGACATCGAAAAACGCCGCAAGCTGCGGAAGTTGGGCTTGCATCCCAACGCGGCTGCCTGGTCGGTTGCGGCAAGCCCGGATGGGCGATTTGTGGCCGCGGGGTTCGATGATGGTCTTATTGCCGTTTGGAACATGGAAACCGGGCAAGACCCTGATTGGATTGAGGGGCACACTTCCATCGTACGTTCTCTTGCCTTCGATCCGTCAGGACATCACCTCTGGTCGGGATCGGGCGATGGATCACTTAGGCGCTGGACGCTTGAGGGAAAAACGCGCCCGGTCACCGTCCAAGCCCACAACGGCTATATTCGTGGGCTCGATATCTCGCACGATGGCAGACGGATCGCATCGGCTGCCGACGACTGCTCGGCCCGTGTTTGGGACGCGGGCCAGATCGGGTCCAGCCGGGCACCAGCCGCACACGGCGCAGAGATTACCGGACTGGCAGTATCGTCGGATGGGCAGACAGTGGTCTCAACGTCCTGGAATGCGCAGGTTCATGTCCGCGAAGCCTCGTCTGGTCGGCTGGTTCGGCAATGGTCGGACGCGTATGATGACGGCCTGCAAATTCGGTCTTCCGCAGTGTTCCCCGACGGGTCGCGGCTTATCCTGGGATGTGATCAGGACCTGAAATCCTGGCCTCTCAATACTGCCGAACCTGAGGACATGGGCCATATCGAGTTCGCAGATTCTATTGCACTCAGCGGCGACAATCGGCTGGCGATTTGCGGAAGCTGGCCCAGGGTTTTGACGCTGTGGGACCTCGACCAAAACAAACGAGTTCGTACGCTGCTCAGGGGATCCTCGCCCATGAAGCCGAACCTTCGGACAATAGCCGCCGTGGCGCTTTCGGTTGATGGCAGGTTTGCTTTTGCGGCTGCCGACGCGAAGGGCCTTCTGGTCTGGGATTTGCACAAGCGGGGCGGCGCGGTATCCGGTCGAACCGATCAAAGCTTCGGTCACCTTGCGATCTTGTCTGACGGCAAACATCTTGTCGCCTCCGCAGGCGGCGACAGGTGCGAGCTTGTCGCCATCCCGAGTTGTCAGACAGTGCGGTCCTTCAAAACGGGTGCGACCTCGGCGATGGCCGTCGGACCGTCGGACAAGCTTCTGGCCACCGGTTCTGCCGATGCGATTGTGCGCATTTGGAACCTGAAACAGGGCTCACTTCTGGCTGAGTTTGGCACAGACAGCATAGTCACGGCGCTTGCCTTTACCCCTGACGGCGATTGCATTGTGGCTGGCGACGATGTGGGGCGTGTTCAAATGTTGCGGATACACGGAACCAAGGTCTGACCCCTTCCTGCTTTCGTTGGCACGCTGAGAATTGACCGTGTCAGGACGGTTCGTTGATCCATCACCACAGATGAAAGGCAGCAAGAAACAGCGGATAACCAGTATTGTCGGAAGCTGGTGATACAGTTTCGAATATCCTGTTTTGAATTGGACTGCTAAACTTGCCCATATTATGGAAAACCGATTTCTGAGCCCCGCAGCCCGGGCACTTGCTGATTGGACACCGTTGCCGGACGAATTGCCCGAAGGCATTCTGGATTTGCCTTTTGCAGATGGCCACACCCCGCTGACACAAGCGGTGTGCGTCGGTGATGTGCAGCGGACAGCAGCATTGTTGGCGCGAGGTGCTGACGGAAACGCCCGTGATCTTCGTGGCGTACCTCCGATTGTCTACGCCGCAGCAAACGCGCGGCAGGAGATCGTAGAACAACTGCTGAATTACGATGCCGACCCAGACCTGGCCGATCCCAATGGCCGCGTGGCCGCGCACTATGCCTTCTATCGCGGCCGGGACGAGTTGATAAAATCCCTTGAAGACGCAGGTGCCAAATTCGATGCAATCGACGTTGACGGGCGCAGCGTCGTTGATTTCGCCCGTGCTCGTCACGACGACAAGGATGCCGCCGCAGCCCGCGAGTTGTCCACCAGAGCGGAAGAACTGGCGCAGCTGGACAGGTCCGATTTGCCGGACCCCGGACTGCATGCTGATCCCGACTTTCAACGCCTGAACTTGGTTTCAAAGGATGAACCAAACGTCATCGGCGTTCTGGGCGTTGTCGCGATCCTCGGAATTGCTGTGGTGACTGTGGTCGTCGGCGGATCACCGCTTTGGGGTGGTCTGGCATTTTATCTCATCCTCACCTTTCTCTTGATACGTCATTTTAAGGTTCTGTCATCCCGCTCGGCGCAGGATCAGGAAGCATTACCCGAAGCCGGTGCTTTGGCGTCAGCCGGGTCACCCTTGCGCGTCGTGCAAGGGATCGTTCGGGCAACATCGCAAGCGCAGCTGGCCAGATTGGATGCCGAGCTCGAGAATCCAGAGGATGCGAAGCGCAACACGCGACTGCTTCTGGGATTGGCCCTGGTAGCGCCGCTTGCAGCTATAGCGGTCGCGATCGGAGGTGCCGTTTGGGCGTGGCTTGTGTACGTATTGTACGGCTTTCTGCCCGAGACGTTGGGAACAATTGCCGCGCTCGTGCTAGGCGTCGTACCTGGCTTCTACATCGTAATGGGCCTGGTTTTGGCACCAATCGAGACCTATGCATGGGGCGCGCGGCGCTTACTCCGCCAGCGTATCCTTGCAAGGCAGTCTGCGCTATCCCAGCATATCAACGAATCGACCGATTTGCGGCGGGGTGGGCAGTTTGCCGAAGGCGGCATCGTGTATCTGCGGTCGTTCGACTTTGATGGCAGCTTTGTTGTCGGGGGAATGGATTTCGAATTGATCATGCTGAACTTGTTCCACAGCCAAGCCAACGTTTACGCGCTGAATGCAGAGGAAAGCTCGCAGGGAACGGTCAACCTCAAAACCACCGATGAGGATTGGAAAAAGCTTGCCAAGAACATGATTGCCCACGCCGGTCAGGTCATCATCATCCCTGCCGACAGCCAAGGTGTGCTGGACGAAATCGACATGCTGGAGACAGGCGGCTGGTTTGCAAAAACCCTGTTTATCGCCCCACCGCCATCGCAATCGCGCGACACAGCCGCAGACTGGGAGAGGATGCGTCTGTGCCAAGACCTGCGGGGTCTGGAACTACCACCCTATTGCGGTGCTGGTTTTCTGTTCCGTCTCAGCCCCGAAGGGCAATTGCGGGAATACGGGCCGCTGGGTATCGATATAAACGCAATGCCGCTTTTGGCCTTCGAGCAGAGCCAGCAGCCGAACTCTGGCGGGGAAGATGACAGCCCTGAACCGGCGAACGAAGCTGACGGTCAAAGCCCCGACAGCGGCGATGCGGGCGGTCCTGCGCCGTCGGGGCCATCGGCAGGCGGGACTGCAGGGACAGCAGCAGGATCTGCGGCCGTCGCTGCCGCTGCAGTTGGCGTTGCCGTTTATGCCGAAGCCGCAACCGCAATGGACGTGGCAGCAGTGATGACGGACGCCGAGTTTGATGCGGAGTCCGGTGGTTCAGAAGGTCCGGATGGCAGTGAAGGCGGCGGCTTTGATGGCGGTTTCGATGGCGGCGGAGGTGGCGATTAGGGTCAGGGCCTGTTGATTTCCGTGTTGTGTCATGATTCAGGGATGCTCAAATGGCGCGCCTACAGCGGTATTATCTCCATCAACCACAACGGTTTACGCTGGCAGGATGCGCCCAAAGAACACGGTCCGCACTAGACCTTGCACGCTCGTTGGAAGCGGTTGAGCGATATAGGTATCACCCCTTGGTCGCCAATCGAGACAACGCCTGATCCACGCTTGCGCGAGGGCCGACATCCAGCAAGCCCAGTGGCGCAAAGATTGCCCTCCCAACCTTTTCCGATGATGCGTGGTCTAATCGATGACGTAGGCATGGCTTTGTCGTTGTTGGAAAATTTAGATTCCTTTTCAGGCGCTTGAATTGGGAGAAATCAAAGGGATTGTGTAAGTAGGGCGGGAAGCGACCATGCGCTGCGGCTGGGCTAAAGCCTCCGGTCACTTCAAAGCTGACCTATGAGTTGTTGTTGAACGAAGGGGCACCCAAGGATGCCCCTCTGTTCGAGCTAAAACGCGCTACGGTTTGGAGCTGAGCAGAGCCAGGAATCCGACGCGCAGTCCATGCGTTTCGGCTCGATTCACACAGTTTTTCAGAACAACGTACAAAAAACGCACAAAAATCAGGCGCGTGTCAAAGCCTGCACTCCGAGGTGTCGTCGCAAGAATATGATATGTTCTAGGGATTTAATGGTAGCGGAGGAGGGACTTGAACCCCCGACACGCGGATTATGATTCCGCTGCTCTAACCAACTGAGCTACTCCGCCACGAGTGAGAGGCGATGTAAGCGAGGGGCAGGAGAGGGTCAAGAGGGAAATGACCCTGCAAACCGGATTCTTTTGGGTGCGGGGCTATCCCGATGTGCCAGCGGCTTCGGCCTTGTCTGCCGGGCCCTCGGCGACGCGGCGGATGAAAGCGGCGCAGGGGGCGGGTGCGGTGATCAGGATCATGTGTCCCAGCCCCTCGATCTCTTGGTTGAACAGGCCGAACCGGGTCATCGGTGCGCCGTGGTCCGCAGGCGACAGCAGGATGTCCTGCGCGCCGAACAGGATGCCTCCGGGCACGGCCAGGTCTGGATAGCGGGCCACTTGCGGGGGAAGGCTTTCGTGAATGCCCACGACATCCTGCGATCCGGTCACATAGGCCGACGGGCGCAGCCCCAGCGCGCCGCCGGCGCGGTCCAGGAAATCGGCCGGGGCCGGTTCGGGGGCAAAGACGGTGTCAAGCGTATGGGGCGCGGTTTTGGCTGCTATGGGCACGGCGATTGTGTTGGCGATGAAGCTGCGTAGCCATTGGGTACGAATCTCGAGCGGTTTGAACACCGGATGTGTGACAGTCAGTGTCTGCGTCAGCGGAGCCAGCAGTGCCAGCGCCTTGACCTTGTGCGGGTAGTCCAGCGCCATGGCCAGCGAAACGGCTCCGCCCAGCGAATGGCCGACCAGAACCGCGTCGGTGACGCCTTTGGTGTCCAGAAACTCCTGGATCATGCGGGCTTGTTCGGGCAGGCGGCCCAGATCGGCTGTGTCGCGGGTCGAATATCCGCAGCCGGGGCGGTCGAGGGCAATGACATGGTAGTCATCGGCGAGCAAATCCACCAGCGCATAGGTGAAATGCTGCAACTGGCCGGTCAGCCCGTGGATCATCACAAGGGTTTGTTTCGAGGGATCGCCCTGTTCCACATAGTGAATACTGCCGCCGCGCACGGGGATAATCTGACCCGGCTGGGGCACGCGGATGCTGCCCGCGCGGGTCAGTTTCCGGGTCCAGAGGTGCATGCCCAGAAAGAATGCAGCGATCACAAGGACGATAGTCAGAAATGTGGTCATATTGCGGGTCCCGATTTGGGGGTAAGGCTGAATGGTAATGCTCGTGCCCGGATTGTGCCACGCGCTTTTCGAATTCGCCAACCGTTCCGGTGATGTCCCGCCCTTCGACCTCGTCGGCCACGCGGAAACCTGTGTGCCCGATCGGAATGTTGGGCTATTTTGCGCTTCCGGATGAAATCCGGTCGTTGTCGATTGAGGCGATCCGTGCCGTGGTCCAAGCGCGCGTCCGCACTGACCAAAACGTGGTTGAAAAGGAATATCTGCGTCAGACTTGACCTGAACAGCGCCAAGTCAGGTCAACCGCACGGGCGGCATCGGTCAGAACGTTAGCCTGTCTGCCCTGCCATGGCCGACCAGACGGGCATTCAACGCGTCGGCTTGCGGGGCGCCAGCCTCAAGCGCAAAGACAAAGGCGTGGGTCAGGAAGAAACAGGCGGCGTCGATGTCTCCGGCCTGTTCCCGGTGATCCGCCGCCAATGTGTACAGCCTTACAAGATCACAAACGTCGTTTCTGGCATGCGCGTCCAGCAGCAGGCGGTCAAGGTCGGCTGTCCCGTCGATGCGGCCGTCACTCGGCTGCGGTTCGGCCATTTTCAACCTGCGTGGCAACCCAGTGGTGGAAGTTGTGCGTCGGCCCATCCATGGCGGGCGAGAAACGCCCGCCGTCGAACAGCATGCCATGACGGCCCTTTTGCATGCCTTCGACGACGAAGACATCCTCTTCAAAGACAGCCTTCCATTGCTGCGCGTTTGCGGTGCGCAAATCGTCCAGTTCCGGGGTCTCGGTCTCGCTTACGGAATAGTAAAGCTCGATATGTTCGACGGTGTTTTCGTGATCTACCGGTTCCAGAATGATCGCGAAACTGTGGTCGCGTTGCACGCCCAGCAGCACGTTTGGATAGACCGCGATGTATTCCGCGCCTTCGTCCCACTGATCGCTCAGGCCTGCGAAATCGGGCAGCGTCGCACCGTCTTCGCCCGTCAGCTGCCGATAAACGAGCGTGCCCTGTCCTGAATAGTGCCCGCGCGCTTCGATGTTGTAGTGATCTTCCAGCCGGGAATAGCTGTTCAGGCCGGGATGCACCCAGGGCAGGTGGTAGCTTTCGCAGAAATTTTCGACCGCCAGTTTCCAGTTGGTTTTGACCTCAAGCTTGAAGGACGACACGTCGCCGCCGTGGAACAGGGGCTGTTCGAATTCGGCCCAGCGGTCCAGCAGCGCGCCATGGGCGTCTTCGAACGCAGGCGCGGTGCCGTCGACATTCACGAAGATCACATCGCGCCAGACATGGGATCGGATGCGGATCAGCCCCAGGTCCTTGTTGTCGACGTCTTCGTGCTTGTTCTGCCCCGGACCGCCGACATGAGGGGTAGCGCGCAGCTCGCCCTTCAGACTGTAGCACCAGCTGTGATAGGGGCAGCGGATGGCCCCGCCGATCTTTTTCGGCGCGTCCACAAGGATCATGCCGCGATGACGGCAGGTGTTTTGGAACACGCCGATCTCGCCGTCGCGGTCCCGCACGATCAGCAGGGGCATGCCCAGAAAATCAACCGGCTTGGCGTCGCCTGGCTCGGGCACGTCCTTGCCGAACCCGATCCCGGACCAGTTGGAATAGAGGACGGATTGCCGTTCCTCGGCAAAGACCGTGGGATCGACGTAATGTTCGTTGGGCAGACCGTTGGCGGTGTTGACATCGGCCAGAACGGACGAAAGCGCGCTAAGCTTGTTCATCGAACTCTCCTGAGGCTGGGATCACCCTGACTATACTCTATTGGCCGGGTCGGCGGGCGCGGCGCAATATCAGAAATGCTCATCAACAGTTTAACTGATTTCACCCGAGCCGCTGCGAACCTCGTCAATGATCCAGGTTTTCAGCGCGCGGGCGTTGTCTGAAAGCTCGTCGTCAGGGCGACCGACAAGGTAGAATTGATTGGGCGCGGTCAGGTGATGCGGCCCGATGGCCACCAGTTTTCCCGATCGTAGCATCGGATGGATCAAACGTTGCCATCCCAACGCCAGTCCGGCACCCTTGCGGGCCAGTTGCAGCGCGACCGCGTAGCTGTTGACCCGCGATTCAACGGGTATGGTGCCGGTGTATCCCAATTGTTGGAACCATTCGGGCCATGTGGTCCAGTTGCGATCTTCCGAATGCAGGTGGATCAGGCGCTGGGTCGCCAGTTCCTTCAGGCTGGACCCGGACAGTCGCTCGGCCAGGTCCGGGCTGGCGACCGGGATCAGATGATCGCGGTACAACGGGGTGTTCGACAGGGTCGGGTCACTGTCGCGGCCATATCGGATAAAGAAATCGATGTCCGGCCGGTCCCGAAAGGGGCGATCCTGTGATATCTGATCGACGCTGACATCCGGGTTCTCGCGCCAGAACCGGATGATCGCGTGGGAAAGCCACAGGGCGGCCACGGCTGTGGTCGCGCCCACAGTCACCTTGTCGCCCGAGGTTCTGTCGCGAATGGTTGCCAACACTTTGGAGATGCGGCTGAAAGACGAAGACATCGCCTCGTACAGCGCCTTGCCGTCTTCTGTCAGATCGACCCCCCGATGCTTGCGCTGAAACAGCGCCGTTTCCAGATCACCTTCCAGCGCCTTGATCTGGTGGCTGACCGCGCCCGGCGTGACCGACAGTTCTTCGGCGGCGTTCTTAAAGCTCATATGCCGTGCCGCGGCCTCGAAAGCCGACAGGGTCGTGAGCGGCGGAAGATTGTAGTGGCGTCTGGACATTTTGACCTGGCTGTTGGCTTCGGGTGAGGTGGCCTCGTGTGACTATCAAAATTTTTGCTGTTGAAGGCCAGTAAATGATTGGTTGAAGGTGCATTTGAGCGTCAGGTTTGCGTTATGGGTCGCCAAACCGGCAAAAAGTGTCGGTTCTATTCACATGGCACGGGGGATGAGCCTGTAGGCAGACGAACCAAGACACGCCTTATTCGACACCCGGCCCGAAACAGTGCCTCGGGAACCGTCAATAGCTTCTGCCTGAACCCCTTGGGGTTTGGCGGTCAGGAACTGACAAAGGATTGACGATGAACAGACGAAGCAAACACCTGGATTGCCGTTCTGATCCAGATAAAACACTGAAATACAAAGAAAAGATAAGAACTGAATAGCGGGTGTCACCGCTGCATAGCAGCAGTTCAACACGCGCGGATCGACGACACGGGAGGAAGCTGATGTCGATAAAGGAACCGTTTACGGATTTGGAGATAAAGACCGCGGATAGCGGTTTTTATGAGAATAACAGTGTGCCGATTGCGCTGATCAGCAAAGGTATCATGGTTGCTCTGGTGCTTTGGGCTTTGGTGTTTCCGGCCAATGCCAACAGCACCCTTGGCAGCTGGAACTTCCAGATTTTGGAGGTGTTCAACAGTTTCTACATCGTGATTGTCGGGCTGTTTTTCTTCTTTCTCGCGGCGGTCGCGCTGATCCCGGGCACGGGCAAGCGGATCATGGGAACGCCGGGGGAAAAGCCCGAGTTTTCGAATTTCTCGTGGTTCTCGATGATGTTTGGTGCCGGTCTGGGCGTGGGCCTGATGGTCTTTGCCACCGCCGAGCCGCTGGGCCTGTGGGGGTCGAACCCCGTGGTGGTTGCCGGTGACGTTGCAGCCAATGAGCCCGAGGCGGTGCAGTCGGCCTATCGCTACACCTATCTGCATTACGGATTCCACGCCTGGGCGATCTATGTGGTGACCGGTCTGTCGCTGGCCTATTACGCCTATACGCGGGGCATGCCGCTGACCATCCGCTCGGCGCTGACGCCGCTGTTTGGAAAGCTGATGAACGGGTTTCTGGGCCATGTGGTTGACGTTCTGGGCGTGGTCGCGACCATCCTGGGCGTCTCGGTGACCATCGGCTACGGTATCAGCCAGTTCATCGACGGTGTCTATGCGATCACCGGGGTCGAATGGATCATGGATCTGGGCGGCGATGTGCCTGCACCTTCCAAGGTCGGTCTGATTGCCGGTCTGGTGGTGATCATGGGCCTGTCGATCATCTCGGCGGTGTCGGGTGTTGGCCGGGGCGTGAAGTACCTGTCGAACCTGAACCTGGTCCTGTCGATCATCCTGCTGGGCACGTTTGTGGTGTTCGGATCGTTCGTCTTTGCAATGACCACTTATGGCTCGGCGATGGTGGATTACATCCTGCACTACATCTCGCTGAGCTTCGTGTCCTATGGCCCGCTCTCGGCCGAGGCCTTTGCAGCGGCCCTGCCCGCCGAAGCGCAGGCCCATGCCGAAGCCCTGATGGGCGGTGCAACCAACGCCTGGGGCAGCTTCGACGGCTTCAAGGACGGTCTGGAAGGCGCAGTGGCCGAGCTGGACGAAGCCACGCTGGCCGCTGCCTATGCCGCTGGTGAGCAGGGGCGTCAGTTCGGCTGGCAGGCCGGCTGGACCACCTTCTACTGGGCCTGGTGGATCGCGTTCTCGCCATTTGTGGGCCTGTTCCTGGCGCGCATCTCCAAGGGTCGCAGCGTTCGCGAGTTCATCCTGGGCTGTGTCTTCGCACCGGCGCTGGTGTGCTTTGCCTGGATGACCGTTCTGGGCGGCACCGCGATCGACCTTGAACTGGCAGGCACAGCCGAAGGGGCGATCATCGGCGCATCGAACACCAACAAGCTGTTCGTGACGCTGTCCTACATGCTGGACGGTGGCTTGCTGTCGATGCTGAACGTGATGTGCGTGATCCTGATCATGACCTTCCTGGTCACCTCGGCGGATTCGGGCATTCTGGTGATGAACACCATCATGTCGGGCGGCAGTCAGGAGACGGGCATCAAGCACCGCATCATCTGGGGTCTGATCCTGACGGCGGTGATCGGCGCGCTGATCTTGGCCGCGGGTGAGAACAACCCGCTGGATGCGCTGCGCAATGCCATGATCATCGGCGCGCTGCCGTTCACCATGGTGATGGGTCTGATGTGTATCTCGCTCGCCAAGGCCCTGTTCCGGGACGGCTTGCGTGACAAACACGATGACCCCGCCGCACAGGCCGCAGAATAGGCCAAGCCGCATAACCAAAACAACAAACGCCGCCCCAATCCGGGGCGGCGATTTTTTTGATAGGCTGAAAAAGGGCGTCCGAATGAGGCGCCCGACTCTCGCCGCGCTTTGCGACGCTGTGGTTGGCGGGACAGCCAGGCCACCTAATCGCGATATTGCATTCCGGGTTATCAAGGCGGGGGGAGTGGTTGGGCCACTTTAAGGGCAACCAAACGCTCGCCCCCTATCCCGCCGAAAACCCCCTCGTTAAAAACGGACTAATAAACATATCGGCAGGACTAATTGCTGATAGAAACAGATCAGGGCATAACTATTGCGACAACGTGTCGGTTGTAGGATTTGTTCCGCCACAATGATTAAGGTTTCAGGCGGCGGTGGTGTTCGGGTAACGGGACGCGACAGCGGCTTTGAGCCATCCTGCCCCTTGTCCTAATGCCCCGCCTGATGCACAGTTTTTGCAAAGGAGGCGCGCCTGTTTCACCGCCGGTCTGTTGGCCAACGGACCAGCGCGGTGCCATGCTTTGGGAGGAGTGTGCCATGACATCCGAAACCGCAGGGTCCACACCGCCGGACAATCTGAAACCGCAGCCGACTGTACCGCAGGTCAACGAAGTGACGGCGGATGATATCACCGCGTCGCTGAAAGCCGGGTTTTCCGACTTTCTGGCACGCCCCGCCATGAGCGGCTTCTTCGGCCTGTTCTACGCGGTTTTCGGCATCCTGCTGGTTTGGAGCCTCGTCTGGCTCGGCAAGATCTGGATGATCATCCCCGCCATTGTAGGCTTTCCGCTGGTCGCCCCTTTTGCCGCCGCCGGGCTTTACGAAATGTCCCGCCGATTGCAGAAGGGCGAGCGTTTCGGCTGGTCAGAAATCCTCACCGTCATGGCCAATCAGCGCAAACGCGAAATGGGCTGGATGGCCTTTGTCACCCTGTTCATTTTCTGGGTGTGGATCTACCAGGTCCGTCTTTGGCTGGCGATCATCCTGCAGAATGCCTCCTTCTCGGATTTTGACGGGTTCCTGCACACCGTATTCTTCACGCCGCAGGGATGGACCTTCCTTGCCATCGGCACCTGCGTCGGAGCATTCCTGTCGGCTGTCCTGTTTGCAGTCACCGTCATCGCCATGCCCATGCTGCTGGACCGGGAAACCAATTTCGTCTCCGCCATGCTGACGTCGCTTCGCGTTGTCGCGGAAAGCCCGGTGGTCATGCTTGGCTGGGCAGCAATCATTTCGGTCACCATGCTGCTGTCACTGGTTCCGGCGTTCCTGGGTCTGATCTTCACCCTGCCAATCCTCGGCCACACCACTTGGCACCTGTATCAGAGGGCCGTGCCTCGGGCAGAGGCGTGACCTAATCGGCCATCACCTTGGGCAGCGGCGGTTTGTTCGAAGCAATAAAACCTTGATAAATCGGGGCGTTCAGGCAAGCCTGACTAGAACCGACAGACAACATCTGGAGTGTCGGTCGATCAAGGGAGGCAGACATGTTTAAGGTAGGAATGAAGTTTCTGGTCAAATCTACCCCCACAAATAAACTCAATCGCTTAACCGCAAAGAAGGGTGCTTGGGTACGATTTGTCGAAGCAAAAGCGGTCACTTTTTTCTTTGAGCAAAATGGAATGTCGGATTTAAAGGTGCCAAGGCCACTTATTGGTAATAACTTTGACGCCCAAAAAATGGCTCCTATAAATACTCAATATGCCGCGAGTAGGCACGCAAAAAAGCTCTATAAAACCGCCTGATGACCAGCGTCTTTTGAGGGGAATGAGTTTTCCAAGGATTTCCGCCCAAACGTGCGTTTCAGTTTAAAGCGTTGCCGCAAGCGCGATTAGCTGGCCAACGGAATTAGTATGCCGTGTCTGGACGGTGAGAGACAGGTCTGCAGCTTCTCTCGCCGTGCCGACGTTCTGATGCGCACTAACTTTTTGAGTTGCTGGGATTTGGTGGAGCCTAGGGGAGTCGAACCCCTGACCTCTTGCATGCCATGCAAGCGCTCTCCCAACTGAGCTAAGGCCCCACTAAGGTACCGCTGCTGCGGTGGACGGACGTTTATGAGACAGCGGGGGCGAGTGCAAGTCCAAAAATAGCTTTGAGGAAAAGAATCCGCACCGCGCGTCGGGAGGGGTGGTGAGGCGGGTCAGGCCGCCTCGGACCCGGATCAGTTTTCGTCTTCCGACGACATGTCGGTGATGTCGTCCAGCGACACATCATCGTTGCTGTCGTCGTCATCGTCCAGCAGATCATCGTCCAGTTCGACATCGACATTGTCGTCGTCATCCAGGACCAGATCCTCTTCCGATGCTTTTTCGCGCGCCTTGGCGGTTGCCGCATCTTCGGCGTCGGCGGCGATCATCCGGCTTTTGCCGGTCTCAAGCTCCACGATCTCGCCCGTATAGGGGCTGACGATCGGGTCCTTGTTCAGGTCGTAAAACCGCTTACCAGTGGTCGGGCAAACACGCTTTACGCCCCATTCTTCCTTGGGCATGTCAAATCCCCTTGATATCAGGTGAGTCGTCTAAAAGATTCAGTTCACGTGCCACAAGCGGCGGGGACTGTCAAAGCCTTTGCGCAGGGAAGGACGGGATATGGGAAAGCACGCCTTGCCGGGGACGCCGCCGGTGCCGCTGACGCTGCGCAAATCGGCGCGGGCGCGGCGCATCAGCCTGCGGATTTCCCAGTTGGACGGGCGGGTTACGCTGACCTATCCGCAAGGCGTTCCCGAGGCCGAGGCGCTGAGCTTTGCGCAGACCAAAGAGGGGTGGATTCGCCAGCACCTGCTGGACCGGCCCGATCCGGCCGTGGTTCAGTTCGGGCAGGTCATCCCAATCGAAGGGATCGAACGGCGAATCGTTCCGGCGGACGGGCGCAGGGTGCTGTTGCAGCCAGACGCGGTAGCGGTTCCTGCCGGGGCCGAGGCGCGCCGTCTGGCGCGGTTCCTGAAAGAGCTTGCCCGGGACCGGCTGACCGAAGCCTGCGACGATTATGCGGCGATGCTTGGCCGTCCCTATACCAGCCTGACACTGCGCGATACGCGATCCCGGTGGGGCTCGTGCGGGTCCCATGGCGGGCTGATGTTTTCATGGCGGCTGATCCTGGCGCCGTCTGACGTGCTGCACTACGTGGCCGCGCATGAGGTGGCGCATCTGGCCGAGATGAACCACTCTCCGGCGTTCTGGGCGCAGGTCGAGCGGCTGTATGGCCCGTACAAAGACCCGCGCCGCTGGTTGCGCGACAATGGTGCGGCGCTGCATCGCTACCGGTTTGAACCGTCTAAAAGTTGACCCTGCGGATTTTTGTGATCACATGGGGGGATGTTGACCACGCGCCCCTCAGATTCTCATACCGCCACCCATGACCGGGTATACCGCGCCCTGCGATCCCGGATCATGCACGGAGAAATCGCGCCGGGACAGGCGCTGACCCTGCGCGGGATCGGCAAGGAATTTGGCGTGTCGATGACTCCTGCGCGCGAAACCGTCCGCCGCCTGGCCGCCGAAGGCGCGTTGTCCCTGTCTACATCGGGGCGGGTCTCGACCCCCGAACTGACCAATGACCGGATCGAGGAACTGGCGGCCTTGCGCGCGTTGCTCGAGGTCGAACTGGCCAGCCGCGCCTTGCCGCGTGCGCATATCGCGCTGATCGACCGGTTGCAGAGCATCAATATGAACGTGGCCGAGATGGTGACGAAACGGGATGCGGTCGGCTATATCCGCACCAATCTCGAATTCCACCGCACGCTCTATCTGCGCGCGCAGGCCCCGGCGATGCTGGCCATGGCCGAAACCGTCTGGCTGCAGCTTGGTCCCACGATGCGGGCGCTTTATGGCCGCCTGCGCCGGACCGAACCGCCGCATTATCACAAGCTGATCATCGCCGCGCTGAAGGCCGGGGATGAGCCCGGATTGCGGCTTGCGGTGCGCTCGGACGTGACGCAGGGGCTGCGGATGCTGGTCAGCTAAGCGGCATATCGCCGACCGGTTGATTGAGCGCCTGTGGGCGGGTGAATTTCTGGCCTGCCAGCCCGGACTGCGATACGCTGAGGCAAATCACAAACAAGAGCAGATTTCAGTCATGATCAATCGACGGACCTTTTCTATCGGGCTTGGGTCGGCCTTGCTGGCCGCCTGTTCTGACACCGGCACCGCCTCGCGCGCGCCTGCGTCGCGGATGCGGCCGGTTCCAAACGCAGGCTGGGACGCCTGGGTTGCCAGCTTCAAGGGCCGCGCTGCGTCTCAGGGGATTTCGCAGGCGACGCTGGACCGGGCGTTTCAGGGGGCGGGCTATTTGCCCGGCGTGATCGAGCGCGACCGCAATCAGGTCGAATTCAAACGCTCGCTCGAGGATTATCTGGCCATTGCCGCCTCGGACGAGCGGATCAGCACAGGCCAGCAGATGATGGTGCGCCATGCGGGGACCCTGTCGCAGATCGAAGCGAAATATGGGGTCGACAAAGAAGTTGTTGTCGCCGTCTGGGGGCTGGAAAGCCGATATGGCGCGCGGCGCGGCGATGTGCCGGTGATCTCGGCCACGTCAACGCTCGCTTACGACGGGCGGCGCGGGGCGTTCTTTGAAAAGCAACTGGTGGCGGCTCTGAAGATCATTCAGGAGGGCGACACATCCCCCGCCAACATGACCGGAAGCTGGGCGGGCGCGATGGGGCACACGCAGTTCATCCCGACCTCGTATCTGGCCTATGCGGTGGATTTCACCGGCGACGGGCGGCGCGATATCTGGTCCGAGGATCCGGCGGATTCGCTGGCCTCGACCGCCGCCTATCTGGCCCGCGCGGGCTGGGTGCGCGGGCAGCGCTGGGGTGGCGAGGTCGGTACGGTTTCCGGCACCCCGGTTGCAGTATTGCAGCGGCAAACGCCGGGGCCGCGCATCGCCGTGTTTCGCAATTTTCAGGTGATCAAGCGGTACAACAACTCGGACAGCTACGCGATTGGCGTGGGACATCTGTCGGACCGGATCGCCGGGGGCGCGCCATTTCAGGCCTCGTTCGGGCCGGATGCGACCGGCCTCACGCTGGAGGATCGCAAAGAGCTACAGCGCCGCCTGACTTCGGCGGGTTATGACACGCAAGGTGCGGACGGGGTGATCGGCAACAACACCAAGTCGGCCATCAGTGCCTATCAGCAGGCCAACGGGCTGGCCGTCACTGGCGCGCCATCGGTGGCGTTGCTGCGGCGTCTGGGCGGTTGACGGGTTACGCTGCCAGCCCTTTCGAGCCGATATCCAGGAATTTCTGCCGGCGGTCCTTGATCAGGGCCGCCGCATCTTTGCCGTCCAGCTCTTTCAGCATGGCGGCAATGGCGGCGCGCACGGATTCGATCGTGCCCGGACGATCCCGATGGGCCCCGCCCTTGGGTTCGGTGATGATCCGGTCGCACACACCCAGCTTATAAAGGTCCTGCGCGGTCAGGCGCAGCGCCTCGGCCGCTTCGCGCATCTTCTCGGCATCCTTCCACAGGATCGAGGCGCAGCCTTCGGGCGAGATCACGGAATAGACCGAATGTTCCAGCATCGCCACGCGGTTCGCGGTGGCAAAGGCCACAGCCCCGCCCGAGCCGCCCTCGCCGATGATGACAGACACCAGCGGTACGCCGATCTTCAGACACATCTCGGTCGAGCGCGCGATGGCCTCGGACTGGCCGCGTTCCTCGGCCCCTTTGCCGGGATAAGCCCCTGCGGTGTCGATCAGGGTGACCACCGGCAGACCAAAGCGCCCCGCCATTTCCATCAGGCGGACGGCTTTGCGATAGCCTTCGGGCCGGGCCATGCCAAAGTTGCGCTCGATCCGCGATTTGGTGTCGCTGCCCTTTTCGTGGCCGATCACCATCACCGGCTGATCGTTGAACCGCGCAAGCCCGCCGATCACGGCCAGATCGTCGGCAAAGTTCCGGTCGCCCGCCAGAGGCGTGAACTCGGTGAACAGCGCCTCGACATAGTCGTTGCAATGGGGCCGTTCGGGGTGCCGTGCCACCTGACATTTCCGCCACGGCGTCAGATCGGCATAGAGTTCTTCCAGCAATTTGGCCGCCTTGGTGTCCAGTGCGGCGGCTTCTTCGGCCACGTCCATCTCTTCGTTGGCGCGGGCAAGGGCGCGCAGTTCCTCGGCCTTGCCTTCGATCTCGGCCAGTGGTTTTTCGAAATCCAAATACTGGGTCATGACGCCTCTCAACGCGGAAGTTCCCCGCTATATGAACTTGACGCCACCGGAATGCAACTCAGCAAGATTTGCGGAGACGGAATATGCGATCCCGGTTGGGCAAGGGAAAGGAAGGATGCCGATGGCAGCCAGCTATGAAGATCGTATTCTGCGCGTTCTGGAGTATATCCACGACCACCCCGCCGGGGATCTGTCGCTGGACGCGCTGGCCGATGTCGCCGCCATGTCGCGGTTTCACTGGCATCGCGTGTTCCGGGCGCTGACCGGCGAGACCTGCGCGCAGGCCGTGCGCCGGGTCAGGTTGCACCGGGCGGCCACATGGCTGTTGCGCACCAAAAAACCTGTTGCCGAGGTTGCGACCCTGGTGGGCTATCCGAACCTGAACTCTTTTGCGCGGGCCTTTACCGAGGCCTATGGCAGCAGCCCCGCCGCCTTTCGCAAGGCGGGGCAATTTCTGCCGGCCCAACCCAATTTCAAAACCGGAGAATACCCGATGCATCCCGTCACGACCCGAACAGAACCCGCCCGCCGCGTCATCGCCTTGCCCCACAAAGGCCCCTATGCCGAGATCGGCAAAAGCTTTGAGGCCTTCAGCGCCCTTTGTGAATCCCGCCAGCTTTGGCCGCAGGTCGGCCCGATGATCGGCCTCTACCTCGACAGTCCCGATGACGTGCCCGAGGATCAGCTTCGCAGCTTTGCGGGTGCTGAATTCAACGGCGATACCGTGCCAGAGGGTATGGAGCAGATGCAGATCCCCGGCGGCAGAACCGCTGTCCTGACCTACAAGGGGCCATATTCAGGTCTTGCAGCGGCCTATCACAGCCTGTTCGGCAACTGGTTGCCAGGGTCCGGTGAGGAGCCCGCCGATCAGCCCTGTTACGAAATCTACCTGAACGACCCGCGCAAGACCGCGCCCGAAGAGTTGCTGACGGAAATCTGCCTGCCTTTGAAGTAACTCAGTTCGGCCAGAGGACCGGGTAGAGCGAGGCGACCAGCAGCACCGCCATGGTCCAGTTGAACACCAGCAACCGGCGCGGGTTCGTCAGGACGCGCGCCATCTGCTGGCCCAGAACCGTCCAGGTGCTGACCGAGGGCAGGTTTATCGCGCCAAAGACCAGCGCGACGATCACGATCGCGTTCAGCGTCTGGCCAGGGGCGTAGGCGGTGGTGGCCGTCAGTGCCATGGCCCAGGCCTTTGGATTGACCCACTGGAAAGCCGCAGCCTGCAGGAAGGTCATCGGCACTCCGGTCGCGGCCTGCCCCTTGGCGGGCGCGGCATGGGCGATTTTCCACGCGAGATAGAGCAGGTAGAGGACGGACGCGATCTTGAGCGCCGTGTAGCTGACCGGATACCGGTCGAATACCTGCACCAGCCCCGCGCCCACGAGCAGGACCATAAAGGTAAATCCCAGACCGATCCCCAGCATATGCGGAATTGTACGGCGGAACCCGAAATTCGCGCCCGATGCCATGAGCATCAGGTTGTTCGGCCCCGGCGTGATCGAGGATACGAAGGCAAAAGCAATCAGGGCCAGCAGGATGTCGTAGGTCATGGCGCGCATAATTGCCGAAAAGACGGGAAATGAAATTGCGTTTTGGTGTGTTCTGACGCTAGGCTCACAACAAATGGCGAAAATTGATCGGATAAACCAACATATATTGCGCGAGATTTCCTCGGATGGCCGCATCAGCAATCTGGACCTGGCCGAGCGGGTGGGCCTGTCGCCCTCGGCCTGTCTGCGCCGGGTGCAGGAGCTGGAGCGCGCAGGCGTGATCGCGGGCTATCGCGCGGTGCTGAACCCGGCGGCGCTGGGGATCGGGTTCATTGCCTATATCGGTGTCGGGCTGGGCGAGCACACGAAAGCCGCCCAGGAAGGGTTCGAGCGCGCCGTGCACCGCGCGCCGGAAGTTGTCGAATGCCACAACATCACCGGCACCATCGAATACCTGCTGCGTGTCGAATGCGCCGATCTGCCCAGCTACAAGACCTTTCACACCGAGGTGCTGGGAACCTTGCCGCACGTGATCTCGATCACGACCTATGTGGTGATGGATTCGCCCAAGGATATGCGGGCGTGACCATGGAAAAGTGATGTTTAACCGTCTTGCAGGGTAATTTTCCACGTCTTAGTGTCATTCCGACGGCCTGCTCATAAGGGGAAAGTCCCAAAAGGGCCAAACTCAGGGAGAAGACCATGACATTCTTTCGGACCGGAGCCTTTGCCGCCGCCATGGCGTTGATCGCCGGGGCTGCCATGTCGGCACCGCTGAAACTGCAACCGGCGAACCCGCAGCCCAGCCCGCAGGCCGGGTTGAATGTGAAATACGCGTGGGAGGGTAATCCGCCGCGCAAAATCCAGAACCTAACCAAGGTCAAGCAGATGGGCAAGAAGATGAAGCCCGGACAGCCGCTGCGTGGCCTGGATTATCGGGACACGAACGAGGGTGATCCGGTTCTGACCTTCAACAAGGCGTTCAACGTCGCGGCCGAGATCACCGGCTATATCCGCTTTGACTCACCCGGCATCTATGAGCTTGAAACATGGTCCAATGACGGCATAGATGCCTGGGTTGGCGGGCAGCAGATTGGCTATTTCAATGGCCGTCAGGTCTGCGAGGCCAATCAACGGACCGAGGTCGAAGTGCCCAGCGCCGGATGGTATCCGCTGAAGATCAGCTATTTCCAGAAATACGGAACGTCCTGCCTGATGATGAAATGGGGCAAGCAGGGCGAGCGCTTTACCTGGACGCCCAACAACGTCTTCGGTCGGTAACAAAAAGGCGCCCCAAGGGGCGCCTTTCCCGGTCTAGCCGTTTGCAATCAGTTCGGCCTGCGCCACGATGACCTCAGCCTGTTTGATCGAGGCGATATCGACCAGACGTCCCTTGTAAACGGTCGCGCCTTCGCCGTTGGCCTTGGCCTGCTCCATCGCCGCCAGAATCTCGCGCGCTTCCCCAACCGCTTCGTCCGAAGGGGTGA
Organism: Ruegeria sp. F5; assembly: GCF_056533845.1. Classification (NCBI taxonomy): domain Bacteria; kingdom Pseudomonadati; phylum Pseudomonadota; class Alphaproteobacteria; order Rhodobacterales; family Roseobacteraceae; genus Ruegeria; species Ruegeria sp. F5. The sequence goes on from NZ_JBQFOU010000014.1 coordinate 23,134, forward strand.
ACACTTGATTGGCCAGCGCGATCTGCTTGGGGTGGATGGCCCATTTGCCGACCATGCCCAAAGTGGCAGAACGCTTGGCTTGCGCGATATAGCCTTCATCGTCCGAGAAATCGCCGAACGGGCCGTCCACCGGCAGCACGCCATGGGTGCGGCAGGCGGCAACAATGGCGGCCTGCGCCCAGTGCCACGGGTCGGACCAGTGTTTCTCGCCCTCGCGCAGCATGTAATAGTTTTCCTGCGTGCCACCGATGCCGGTCGTCTGCATGCCCATCGAGGCGGCGAAATCGGCGGCCCCCAGGCTCATCGCCTGCATGCGGGGCGACGCGGCGGCGATTTCCTCGACATGGGCGATGCCGGCGGCGGATTCGATGATGACCTCAAAGCTGATGGATTTGGTGCGGCCCTTGGCCCGCTCGATCGCGGTGACCAGCGCGTCCACCGCATAAACATCCGCTGCGCAGCCTACCTTGGGGATCATGATCTGATCCAGCCGGTCGCCGGCCTGTTCCAGCAGGTCAACCACGTCGCGATACCAATAGGGCGTGTCCAGCCCGTTGATCCGCACCGACATGTATTTGCTGCCCCAGTCGACGGTGTTCAGCGCCTCGATCACATTGGCGCGGGCGATGTCCTTGTCGGACGGCGCCACCGAGTCTTCGAGGTCAAGGTTGATCACATCCGCAGCGGACGCGGCCATTTTCGGGAACAGTTTGGTATTAGAGCCGGGGCCAAACAACTGACAGCGATTGGGGCGCGCGGGGGCGGCGGGTTGGATGCGAAAGCTCATTTGGACCTCGTGCAAGAAAGGAAATTGCGATTTTCTTGCCTTATGGGGTATTAAATTGCGTACGCCTGCGCAAGCGCCTTTGTGCAGGCGCAGCAATGCATTCGCAGCAATTGCCGTTTGGGGGTGTAATTCCGGTGATTAAAGATTAATCGCTTTGAAAACTTGCACGAAAGTTGCGCCCAAGTCGTCACGGACGCAAAATTTTCCCGCAGCAATAAGGTTCGCCGGGTGAAAAAGCGAAACACTCGTCGGGCTTGTTCCTTAGCCTGCGCCAGAATCAAAGGAGTGTAGCGCGATGATCGAAACACCGTATCTGTTGTTTTTGGGCGATGCGCCCGACCATTTGGCGGCCAAGGTGGCAATTGGAATCCGGGACTGGCGTCCTGAAAATGCTGTCGGCCAGTTGCGGATGGACGGGTGCAAGGCCGATTTGGGCCTGACGGACATGACACTGGCCGAGGCGAAGGAAGCCGGGGCCAAAACTCTGGTCATCGGGGTGGCAAACCGGGGCGGCGTCATCAGCCAAGCCTGGAAAGAGATTCTGATTGCCGCTTTGGAAATGGGCTATGATCTGGCGTCCGGCCTGCACAATCTGCTGCGGGACGAAGGCGATTTGGTGGCCGCAGCGCAAACCCACGGCTGTACGCTGCATGACGTTCGCGTCCCGACGGTGGGCTATCCCATCGCCAATGGCCGCAAGCGCAGCGGCAAACGCTGCCTGGCGATCGGAACCGATTGCTCGGCCGGCAAGATGTATACCGCAATGGCGATGGACGCCGAAATGCGCAAGCGCGGTATGAACTCGACCTTCCGCGCCACCGGCCAGACGGGTATTCTGATCACCGGACAAGGCGTGCCGCTGGATGCGGTCATTGCGGATTTCATGGCAGGTGCGGTCGAGTATCTGACGCCCGAAAATGACGACGATCACTGGGATCACATCGAAGGTCAGGGCTCGCTGTTCCATGTCTCGTTTTCCGGGGTGACCATGGCATTGATCCATGGCGGCCAGCCGGACGCGCTGATCCTGTGCCACGAGCCGACCCGCACCCATATGCGCGGCCTGCCGGAGTTTTCGCTGCCGACGCTGGAACAGCTGCGCGATACGGCACTGCCGCTGGCACGGGTGGCAAACCCCGATTGCCAGGTGGCCGGTGTATCGATCAATACGCAGCATCTGAGCGAAGACGAGGCGCGCGCCTACATCGCCAAGGTCGAGGTCGAGATGGGCCTGCCTGCCACCGATCCCTACCGCTTTGGTACGGGCAAACTGGTGGACGCGCTGGCCGCTCTGTGATCAAAGAAACCCGCCGGAGGGTCGCCTCCGGCGGGAGTATTTTTGAAAAGATGAAGGATCAGGCGCGTGCAGATTGATGTTTCCCGGGATGTATTCCGGCTGGCTCAGGTCTTTACGATCTCGCGCGGGTCGCGGACCGAGGCCAAGGTGCTGACCGTGCGCCTGTCCGATGGCGCGCATCAGGGCTGGGGCGAATGTGTTCCTTACGCCCGTTACAACGAGACGCTGGAGTCGGTCGAGGCGGAAATTGCCGGTCTTCCCGGTGATGTCACACGCGACCGGCTGCTGGACCTGCTGCCCGCCGGGGCGGCGCGCAATGCCGTGGATTGTGCGCTGTGGGATCTTGAGGCGAAACGCGCAGGTAAGCGCGCGTGGGACCTGGCCGGGTTGCCCAAGCCGGGGCCCGAGATCACGGCCTATACCCTGTCGCTGGATACGCCCGAGGCGATGCAGGCGCAGGCCGCGCAGAACGCGCATCGCCCGCTGCTGAAAATCAAGCTGGGCACGCCGGACGATATGCCCCGTCTGGAAGCCGTACGCGCCGGTGCGCCGAATTCCCGAATCATCGTGGACGCGAACGAAGGCTGGTCGGCCGAGGTTTATGCCGACCTCGCGCCGCATCTTGTGCGGCTGGGCGTTGCTTTGGTTGAGCAGCCCTTGCCCGCCGGTGAGGACGACGCCCTGATCGGCATGGACCGCCCGGTTCCCGTCTGCGCCGACGAATCCTGCCATGATCGCGCCAGCCTGCCTGCGCTGAAGGGCAAGTACGACGTGGTCAACATCAAGCTGGACAAAACCGGTGGTTTGACCGAGGCGCTGGAGCTGCGCAAGGCGGCGCTGGCCGAAGGCTACAAAGTCATGGTCGGCTGCATGGTCGGTAGTTCCCTTGCGATGGCGCCTGCGACCATACTGGCGCAGGGCGCGATGGTGACGGACCTTGACGGCCCGCTTCTCTTGGCTGAAGACCGGGACAACCCGCTGATATTTGATGACGCCGGAGTGCATCCGCCCAGTGCGGCACTCTGGGGGTGACGAACGCCCGGAAAACGATCGGTTGGGTCGTATTCCGTGAGGAACGGGCGAAGCCCGGAGACAAAAAGGACATGACATGACCCGCACCGTGTATGTGAACGGCGAATACCTGCCCGAAACCGAAGCCAAGGTTTCGATCTTCGACCGCGGCTTCCTGATGGCGGATGCCGTTTACGAGGTGACCAGCGTTCTGGGTGGCAAGCTGATCGATTTCGAAGGCCACGCCGTGCGTCTTAAACGGTCGCTGGACGAGTTGCAGATGGCCGAGCCCTGCAGCAAGGACGAACTGCTGGAGATTCACCGCAAGCTGGTCGAACTGAATGGTATCGACGAAGGGCTGGTCTATCTTCAGGTCACCCGGGGCAGCGACGGGGATCGGGATTTCGTATTCCCGGCAGCGGATACCCGGCCCACCCTCGTGCTGTTTACCCAGAACAAGCCCGGCCTTGCAGACAGCCCGGCGTCGAAGAAGGGCGCAAAGGTCATTTCGATCGACGACATCCGCTGGGGTCGCCGCGACATCAAGACAACGCAACTGCTGTACCCCTCGCTCGGCAAGATGATGGCCAAGGCCGCAGGCTGTGATGACGCCTGGATGATCGAGGATGGCTATGTGACCGAAGGCACGTCCAACAACGCCTATTTCGTCAAGGACGGCAAGATCGTCACCCGTCCGCTGTCGACCGACATCCTTCACGGGATCACCCGCAAGGCGGTTCTGCGCATGGCCGCCGAGGCGCAGATGGAGGTCGAGGAACGCCTGTTCACCATCGACGAGGCGAAAGACGCCGACGAAGCGTTCACCACCTCGGCCAGCGCATTCGTGATGCCGGTTGTCGAGATTGACGGTGTGCAACTGGGCGATGGCACGCCCGGTCGTATCGCCAAACGCCTGCGCGAGATTTATCTGGAAGAAAGCCGCAAGGCCGCGATCTAAGGACAAAGCCCGCCGCATTGGCGGGCTTTTTCCTCGGGGTCAGTCTTTCTTGCCCACATTCTGTTCGAATGCGACTTCGAAGGCGGCTTGTTTTTCGGGGCTGGCTTCGGTCTGGTAGTTGGCTTTCCACTCATCCATGGTCATGCCGTAGAAAATCTGACGGGCTTCGTCCTTGCCCATTTCGATGCCCTTTTCATTGGCCGCTTCCTGATACCAGCGGGACAGGCAGTTGCGGCAGAACCCGGCCAGATTCATCATGTCGATGTTCTGAACGTCGGTCCGGTCCTGCATCAGGTGCTTTTGCAACCGGCGAAACGCGGCGGCCTGAAGTTCGATTTCGGTTTGCTTGTCCATGGGTGGGCTCCGGCTGAAAGGCGATGTTACGCGACAGAGTTAAGCCTCTTGCCGCCGCGTTGCAATGTGGGGGCAGCTGCGCAGGGTCAGGTCAGTTTCAGCGCCAGCCAGGGCACCACGCAAAACACGATCGTCAACAGCTTGTACTTGGCCAGATACCGGAAATAGGCCTGTTTCAGGTTCGGGCGGCCCATGTGAAACAGCCTGCTGTGAAAATCCGCGATCCGGTCCTGCAGGGTAACGATCATCACCGTTGAAAACAGCAACAGCCCGATATTGATGACGGACATCCAGCCAAAGAAAGTTGTCAGTGTTTCCTGTGACATAAGCACATCCTTTCCCTTGTAACATGGGGTCTGGCGGGGCCGCTCACAAGAGGATCGCGGTTGCGATCACAGACCGCTCTGGCCCAGAGCATCTTCAAGGATTACGGCCAACCTTTCCGCCCATTTACGCTGACCGGTGTGATCGGCAATCAGGTCGTTGCGCACCTCGATCAGCGCGTTCGGGCGTCCGTGGGTGGTGCAGTGTTTGTCGATTGCATCGCCGGGCAGCACGCCGGTATAGGGTTCGTTGACGCCGACACACAGGTCCCCTTCGGCGTTCAGCCGGTCGATCAGCGGGCGCGAAAACCGTTCGTCCGGCGTGTGCAACACCCCGATATGCCAGGGGCGCGGGGCGCGGCCCCGCAATTGGCGGGTAAAAGAGTGCATCGAGACGATCACTGCATGGGGCAGGGCGGCCAAACGTCCCAATGCGTCGTGATAGGGGCGGTAGCACATGTTCAGCCGCCGTTCCCGCTCGGCCGCGTCCGCATGCCGGTTGCCGGGAATGATCGAGCCGTCATAAAGCTTCATCAGCAGGGTCGGATCGTCCTCACCCCGGTTGGGATCGATCACGAGGCGCGAGAAATTGGCGGCGATCACCGGCACGTTCAGAATCTCGCCCAGATGCTTGGACACTTCATAGGCACCGACATCATAGGCGATGTGCCGCTCCATATCCTCGCGCGGCAAGCCAAGGTCGCCGCCATTGACCTGAGGCGGGACCGTGTTGGTTGCGTGGTCGCATGTAATCAGCCAGCGGGACGGGCGATCCTCGCCGTGAACAAAAAACGGGGTGTACGTCATAAGCCTGTCATCAAGTTTGCCGCAGGTGTAGGACAGTTGCTTCGGAAAGGGAATTGCGCAATAAGCACCCAAGCACTGTTTGCGGTAACATCGAGCCATTGAGGAGAGCAAGACCAATGCGACGCCTGAGAAATGTGAAAATCGTGGCGACGCTGGGACCGGCGTCCAATGACTATGACACCATTCGTGCGCTGCACGAGGCCGGGGCAGACGTTTTTCGCCTGAACATGAGCCACGGCAGCCACGACGAGATTCGCGAACGTCACCGAATTATCCGTCAGGTCGAGAAAGACCTGGACAGCCCGATTGCCATTCTGGCGGACCTGCAAGGCCCCAAGCTGCGCGTGGGCGTGTTCACCAACGACGCCGAGGAACTGGAAGAAGGCGCGGCGTTCCGTCTGGATCTGGACCCGGAACCCGGCGATCTGACGCGGGTCTGTCTGCCGCATCCCGAAATTTTTGCAGCGCTCGAACCCGGTGCCCGGTTGCTTGTCAACGACGGAAAGATCCGCCTGATCGTCAAGGAGTGCGGTCAGGATTACGCCAATTGCACGGTTGAAATCGGCGGTACGATCTCGAACCGCAAGGGGGTGAATGTGCCCGATGTGGTGCTGCCGCTCGCGGCGCTGTCGGCCAAGGATCGCGACGATCTGGAATTTGTCTGCCAGTTGGGCGTGGACTGGCTGGCGCTCAGCTTCGTTCAGCGTGCCAAGGATGTGTTCGAGGCGCGCGCGCTGGCCGATGGCCGCGCGTCGATCCTGTCGAAGATTGAAAAACCCGCTGCGGTCGAGGCATTTGACGACATCCTTGATGCCTCGGACGGAATCATGGTCGCGCGCGGCGATCTTGGCGTTGAATTGCCGGTTTCCGCCGTGCCGCCGATCCAGAAACGGCTTGTCCGGAAATGCCGGGGCGCGGCGAAGCCGGTGATCGTGGCGACCCAGATGCTGGAAAGCATGATCGAAAGCCCGATGCCCACGCGGGCCGAAGTGTCAGACGTGGCCACAGCGATTTACGAAGGCACCGATGCGATCATGCTGAGCGCGGAATCCGCCGCCGGGTCCTACCCGATTGAGGCGGTTCAGACCATGAACAAGGTCGCCATCGAGGTCGAGGCCGACCCGACCTATACCCAGATCATCACCGCCTCGCGCACCGCCAAGGGCACCTCGGTTGCCGACGGCATCGTTGCCGCCGCGCGTGAGATCGCCGAGAAGACGGATATCAAGGCCATCTGCTGCTTTACCCAAAGCGGCACCACCGCCCTGCTGACCGCCCGCGAACGCCCCGGCGTGCCGATTATCGCCATGACACCGGCCACGGGCACCGCACGCCGCCTGTGCCTGAGCTGGGGCTGCCATTGCGTCCTGACGCCCGAGTTGGAGCGGTTCAAAGGCGCCGTCGTCAGCGCCGCCCGCGCCGCCCGCGCTGGTGGGTTCGCGTCCGAGACCGATCAGATCGTCGTCACTGCGGGTGTGCCGTTCAACGTGCCGGGCACGACCAACATTCTGCGCGTCGCGCCTTGTGACGAACGCCTGATCTACAGCACCGACCCCGAGTAACCCTCGCGGCTCGACAGGTGAAGAAACTGCCAGCACCCTTCCCGATAAGGGTGCTGGATTTTGTTTTCCCGGCCCGATAACCCCTTAATTTTCAGCGAAATTTGACCGCAACGCACGAATTTGCCAGAATACGCTTCATTTATAGGTAGAAATGCCTAAAAAATGAACTAAGGGCAGTCACAAAGCAAATGTTCCAAGTTCCGGCTGCTCTGCCGGGGGCACGGGCCCCGGATAAATCAACAATAACGGAGGAACGAGATGACAACAAAGATTGTCATAGGACTGGACGGAACAGAAACCGGGGAGCGCGCCATTGCATTTGCCAAGGATATGGCTGAACGCATAGGCACCTGCGAGCTTCTGGTTGTGTATGTTATCGAATGGTCCCCATTCACTTTCCAGACACCGGAAGAAAACGCCCTGCGCCACAAACGGCGCGAGGAAGAGATCGAACTGGCGACGACGCGGGTTATCGCACCCGCGGTTGAAGCGCTGAAAGCAGCCGGGTTCGAGGCCAGCGGCATCGTGCAGCACGGTGACGTTGCCGAAACGCTGAACGCCATCACCGTTGAACACGGCGGATCGCAGATCGTGGTCGGCCGGGCCTCGGCGGACGGGTTCAAGAAACGGCTCTTTGGCAGCTCGACCCAGAATCTGGTGATGCACGCCGACGTTCCGGTCACGGTCGTAAATTGAGGGGAGGCATGGAAATGAATAGGTTTAAACAACTGGGCCTTCCCGCCGTCATGGCAGCGATGATGGCCAGCGCCGCTTCGGCGCAGGAGGCACCGGGCCTTGACGAAAAGATCAATCAGGCTTTTGCCGACTTCACCGGGCCCTTCGTCAGCTTTATCTTCGCGCCATTCCCGGGAACCGGCTTCCCATGGATTGTGGGATGGCTGGTGATCGCCGCGACGGTGTTCACGCTTTACTTTGCCTTCGTGCAGTTGCGGTTCTTCAGCCACGCGATCAGCCTTGTAAAAGGCGACTACTCTGACCCGAATGATGCCGGTGAGGTCAGCCACTTTCAGGCTCTGGCAACGGCGCTTTCGGGCACCGTGGGCCTTGGCAATATCGCCGGTGTGGCGGTTGCTGTCGGCATCGGTGGGCCAGGGGCCACGTTCTGGATGATCGTTGCAGGCCTTCTGGGCATGGCCTCGAAATTCACCGAATGTACGCTGGGCGTGAAATACCGAAACGAATACGACGATGGCACCGTTTCCGGTGGCCCGATGTATTACATGTCCAAAGGGTTCAACGAGCTGGGCCTGCCGGGCGGAAAGATTCTGGCTGTCCTGTTCTCGGTCTTCTGCATCCTTGGCGCGCTGGGCGGGGGCAACATGTTCCAGGCCAATCAGGCGCACCAGCAGATCGCGGGCATCACCGGCGATTATCCGGGCTGGATCACCGGTCTGGTCTTTGCCGGTATCGTCTTTGCGGTGATCGTGGGTGGCCTGAAATCCATCGCGCGCGTGACCGAAAAGGTCGTGCCCTTCATGGGTGTCATGTATGTGCTGGCCGCGCTGGTCATCATCATCATGCACGCAGACCAGATCGGCTGGGCCTTTGGGCAGATCTTCGCAGGTGCCTTTACCGGTCTCGGCGTTGCGGGCGGTATGGTCGGTGCGCTGATTCAGGGCTTCCGCCGTGCGGCGTTCTCGAACGAAGCGGGCGTTGGTTCTGCGGCGATTGCACACTCGGCGGTGCGGACCAAAGAGCCGATCACCGAAGGCTTCGTCTCGCTGCTTGAGCCGTTCATCGATACGGTTGTGATCTGCACCATGACGGCGCTGGTGATCATCATCACCCAGCAACTGATCATCGATCCGGAAACCGGCAAATACATGCTGAACGAAGCGGGTGACGCGATCGCAACCGTCGATGGCAACTCGGGCGTCAGCCTGACTTCGGCGGCCTTTGCAAGCGCCTTTGGCTGGTTCCCATATGTTCTGGCCATCGCGGTGGTTCTGTTCGCCTTCTCGACCATGATCAGCTGGTCTTACTACGGCCTCAAGGCCTGGACCTACCTTTTCGGTGAGGGTCACACCAAGGAACTGGTGTTCAAGGTCATCTTCTGCATCTTCGTTGTCATCGGGGCGGCGGCCAACCTTGGCCCGGTCATCGACTTCTCGGATGCGGCGATCTTTGCGATGGCGGTTGTGAACGTCTTTGCGCTCTACTTCCTGATGAAAGTGGTGCGTCAGGAGCTGGCGTCCTATGCCGAACGGCTCAAGAGCGGCGAAATCCGCAAATTCGAGCACTAAATCACCAGACCGGGGCGGCTTGTTTCGCCCCGGTCCCTGACCGGATCGCGAATTGCGCAGAATCTGGGCCAAACCCCCTTGCCAGTATGACCAAACTTGCGTAAACGGCGCTTCTGATCGCGTGACCGGCCGAGATGGCATGCCGAGTCGCGTTTGAAACCGAACCCGAAGATAGGAGACGGAAATGCCTAAGATGAAGACCAAGTCGAGCGCCAAGAAGCGCTTCAAGGTGACTGCGACCGGTAAGGTCCTTGCTGGCCAGGCCGGCAAACGGCACGGCATGATCAAGCGGACCAAGAAGTTCATCCGCGACGCCCGTGGCAACACCACCCTGTCCGCCCCCGACGCCAAGATCGTCAAGGGCTACATGCCCTACGACCGCTAAGAGGAGATACCGATATGTCCCGCGTTAAAGGTGGAACCGTAACTCACGCCCGTCACAAGAAGATCATCAAGGCCGCAAAAGGCTATTATGGTCGCCGCAAGAGCAACTTCAAAGTTGCCACCCAGGCCGTCGACAAGGCCAGCCAGTACGCAACCCGCGACCGCAAGAACCGCAAGCGCAACTTCCGCGCGCTGTGGATCCAGCGCATCAACGCGGCTGTGCGCAGCCATGACGAGGCTCTGACCTATTCCCGCTTCATCAACGGCCTGAACCTGGCCGGTATCGAAGTGGACCGCAAAGTTCTGGCCGACCTGGCCGTGCACGAACCGGAAGCGTTCGGCGCGATCGTCGCCAAAGCTCAGGCTGCTCTGACTGCCTGATCCTCTGATACAGAGACAGTGAATGAAGGGCCGTCCCGTTGGGGGCGGCCTTTTTTGTTCTTTATTTGGAAACAGTTGACGGCGCTCTGTGCGGAAACCTCGGGTAAGGGAAACCCGTCTGTTCAGAACACTTTTTTGATGTAAGTCTGCGGAGATAACACCATTTGGTTGAACGCAGGAATATTTGAAAATGTCTTTTATCAAAGAATTTACCCATGCGGCTTTGATCGCCTCGGCTTTGTCCTTCGGCCTGTCATCGGCGGCACTTTCCCAGGAACAGGAGCCAGAGCCGGACGCGCCGGAGATCATCACCGAGTCTTTTGACGGCGACGACAAATCGCTGATGCTGGGCGGGCAGATATCTTTCAACCAGACGAAATCGCATTGGGTGGTTTACATCGCGGACGGAGATCTTGTGATGGAAAACCTCGAAAACCCGCAAAGCCTGCACTACAACGACATTGCCTGGGTCAAGTTTCCGGATGCAGAGTCCGTGGAATCCTCGGAAGAGTTGATGATTTCCACGGTGGTCGACAGCCGGAACGATGGGCGCGGCGGCGCGGGCATTCTTGTTGGCAGCGGCAAGTCCGGCAAATACCTGGCCTTCGCGGTGGACGGGCAGGGCCGCTTTCATGTTCTGCAGAAAGACGGGCGTCAGCTTCGGTCCGTGCACAGCGCCAGACATGACGCGGTTTTGGTGGATGGATCAAACAAGCTGAGCTTCAGGGTGCGCGGCGCTCATATCCTGTTCTACGCCAACGGAACGAAAGTCATTCAGGTTCCCTTCTCGAAACGCGGAACCAATTCCCGCAATCAGAATGGCGGGGCAGGGATCGGCCTTGCCGCGTTTGGTACCGGTGCGTTCCATTTCGAAGAGGTCGAGATTTCCAGGCCGAATTGACTTTGCGGTGACTTAGTTGTCACCGCTTTTCTTCACCAACTGCGCCGCAAACGCCACGCCTGTTCCCGGCCCCGCATTGGTGACCATAATCACGTCATCCACATAAACGCCGTTGAATATCCCGACCGAGACATCCTCGCCCGATATCCCGGCCTCGGCCAGAACGAAACGGGTGGGGTCGTCCAGCGAGAACGTGCCCATCGCCTCTTCGACGATCCAGTCTTTGTCGCCGATGCGTCGCCAGCGGTTGGTTGCGGTGATCAGGTTGCCGTCCAGCTTGGTGATCTCCAATTCCATCTCGGCCTGCAGCAGGCCCTTTTCGTGGTTGGGGTTGGATTTGGCGAAGGCCACCAGATAGGTGCCGTGCCAGGTGCCGACGATCTGAGGGAACCCGCTGCCCTCGTTAGCGCTGACAGGGGTGGCAAGAGCCAGCAGAAGAACTGCGGCAAGGCTGTGGGCGAGGGTGCGTAACATGGGGGGCTCCTGTGTCGGGGTGGGGTGATCACAGGCTACCCGAGTCTTCCGGTCTGGCAAGCTTTGGTGTGTCAACGAAAAAACCGGCGCGGGAGCGCCGGTTTCAAAAGGTTTCGATCCAAAGGATCAGGCGAACACGCGGCCCAGTGCGCCGTCGACCGCATCGGTGATCTGGTCGATGTCATCTGCCGTCGCGATCAGCGCGGGCGAGAAGCACAGCGTGTTGTTGCGGCTGGGGATCGAGCGGTTGGTGACGCCGATGATCACGCCCTGCGCCATGCAGTCGGCCACAACCGCCTGCGCCAGCTTCTCATCCACCGGCTCTTTGGAGCCACGATCGGCCACCAGTTCGGCCCCAAGGAACAGGCCTTTGCCGCGCACATCGCCGATGACTTTGTGCTTCTCCATCAGCGCCTGCAGGTTGCCCAGCATGCGGTCGCCCATGTCGGTGCAGTTCTGCAGCAGGTTCTCATCCTGGATGATCCGCATGTTTTCAATCGCGGCTGCCGGACCGGCGGTGCAGCCGCCAAAGGTCGAGATGTCGCGGAAATAGCTCATCGGGTCCGAGGCATCATCCTTGAACATGTCAAAGACTTCCTCGGTGGTCACCATGCAGGCAATCGCCGCATAGCCCGAAGCCACACCTTTGGCCATCGTCACGAAGTCCGGCTTGATGCCGTATTGCTGATACCCGAACCAGGTGCCGGTCCGGCCAACGCCGCAGACGACCTCGTCGATATGCAGCAGCACATCGTACTTTTTGCAGATTTCCTGAACGCGCTGCCAATAGCCTTCGGGCGCTTCGATCACGCCGCCGCCTGCGGTCACCGGCTCAAGGCACAGCGCGCCGACGGTTTCGGGGCCTTCGCGCAGGATCACTTCTTCGATCTGGTCCGCAGCCCATTCGCCGAAGTTTTCCACCGGCGCACCGGCCAGTTCGTGCTTGCGGTATTCCATGCAATGCGGCACGCGCACGAAATCGGGTGCGAAGGGGCCATATTGCGCGGTGCGTTCATCCTGGCCGCCTGCCGACATGGTTGCCAGCGTCGAGCCATGATAGTCGCGGTCGCGATACAGGATCTTGGTCTTCTTGCCGCCATAGCGCTTATGGGCGATCTGACGGACAATCTTGAACGCTTTCTCGTTCGCCTCGGACCCCGAGTTTGTATAGTACACCCGGCTCATGCCCGGCATCTTGTCGATCAGCATCTCGGCAAAGGTCGAGCCGGGGATCGAACCGGCGGTATTGGCGAAGTAGCAAAGTTTCATCAACTGGTCATACACGGCCTTGGCGATGGATTCGCGGCCATAGCCGACGTTGACCGTCCAGACACCGCCGGAAACCGCGTCCAGATGTTCTTTGCCTTTCTGGTCCCAGACGCGCATGCCCTTGCCTTCGACAATGATGCGCGGATCATTGGTTTCAAAGGGCTTATGCTGGATCAGATGGTGCCAGATATGGGCGCGGTCGGCCTCGACCACGCGGGAAAGATCGTTTTCGTTGAACGTGCCGTCCATGACATGTCCTTTCAGTCAGATGCAGTGCAGAGGATGCGGGATATGTCCCACAATAGCATGAAATTGCGATGGCTCAGAACACCGCGAAAGGCCGTCCATATATAGGGCCAGATCGTGTGATCCCTTATCGCCAGACATCGCCATCGGCGTATTTCTACGGGTTTGTCAGACGCGCGGCTTTGTGATCAAGTCGCAGGCAAGACGATTTGAGAGGATTGGCGGATGCAAGCAACCAACATGTACGAACGTCATCTGGACAAGAACCGCGCGAATTACACGCCGCTGTCTCCGCTCAGCTTTATCGAGCGGACCGCGCAGGTTTATCCGGACTATCCTTCGGTCGTGTACGGCGACCGCCGCTATAGCTGGGGCGAAACCTATGCGCGGTGCCGCCGGTTGGCCAGTGCGCTGTCCGCCCGCGGGATTGGCCGGGGCGATACGGTCTCGATCATCGCCGCAAACATACCCGAGCATTACGAGGCGCATTTCGGCGTTCCCATGGCAGGCGCGGTTCTGAACGCGATCAACACACGTCTGGATGCGCCGATCATCGCCTTCATCCTGAACCACGCCGAGGCCCGGGTGCTGCTGGTCGATCCCGAATGCTCGGGCGTGGTCAAACAGGCGCTGACGCTGGTGGATCACGAGGTTTTGGTGATCGACATCGAAGATGCCAGCTTTGACGGTGGCGAGCGGCTGGGCGCGTTGACTTATGACGCGCTGCTGGACAAGGGCGATCCGGATTACGACTGGTCTCTGCCAGAGGATGAATGGGACGCGATCACGCTGAATTACACCTCGGGCACAACCGGGAATCCCAAAGGCGTCGTCTATCACCATCGCGGCGCGGCGCTGAATGCGCAGTCGGATCTGCTGGACTGGAACATGCCCAAGCACTCGGTCTACCTTTGGACCTTGCCGATGTTCCATTGCAACGGCTGGTGCTTTCCGTGGGCGATGGCGGCCAATGCCGGGGTGTCTGTCTGTCTGCGCGCCGTGCGGGCCGAGCCGATATATACCGCGTTCCGGGACGAAAAGGTCACGCATTTCTGTGGTGCGCCGATTGTGCTGAACATGCTGGCGCACGCGCCCGGGCACCTCAAGGATTTTGACCACCAGATCAAGGTGATGACCGCAGGCGCGCCGCCGCCCGCCGCCGTGATCGAAGCGATGGAGGCGATGGGCGTCGAAGTGACCCATGTTTATGGCCTGACCGAGACATACGGCCCGTCGGTCGTCTGCGCCTGGAAAGAGGAATGGGATGCCAAAGATGCGCAGGAACGGTCGGCGCTGAAGGTGCGTCAAGGCGTTCGCTACTCGGCGCTGTCCGGCCTGATGGTTGCCGACCCCGAAACGCTGGAGCCGGTCCCGGCAGATGGCGAGACCATGGGTGAGATTTTCATGCAGGGCAACGTGGTCATGAAAGGGTATCTGAAGAACCCCGACGCCACCGACAGTGCCTTCAACGGCGGCTGGTTTGCCTCGGGCGATCTGGGGGTGATGCATCCCGACGGGTATATCGCGCTGAAAGACCGCTCAAAAGATATCATCATTTCCGGGGGCGAAAACATCTCATCGGTCGAGGTCGAGGGGATTCTCTACAAGCATCCGGCGGTGATGGAGGCCGCAGTCGTGGCCCGCCCGGACAAAAAATGGGGTGAAACCCCCTGCGCCTTTGTCGAACTGAAACCGGACACAACCGCGACCGAGGCGGACCTGATCGCGTTCTGCCGGGACAACATGGCCCATTTCAAGGCCCCCAAGACGGTGGTGTTCGGAACCCTGCCGAAGACCTCGACCGGCAAGGTGCAGAAATTCGTGCTGCGCGATCAGGCGCGGGCGCTGGGTTAGTCGAAGATCGACAGGTCAAGCTCCAGCAACTCTCCCATCCACAGCGCGTGGTCGCGGTGATCGGCCAGATGATCGCCGGTTTCCGCGTGGGTGAACACGGTCAGCCCCTGCCGGTTCAGCATCAGCCAGGGAATGACCTGATCGAACGCCTCGGGCGCAAAGCCCAGCTGGCAGCTCCACCGGGGATGCGGGCCGACATTGCGGGCATGCATGCGCCCCATCTGAACGGGGAAAAGGCGGGCGGCCTCTTCGCAGATCTGCTGTGCGGTGTCCTGCGTTGCCGCGTCGAAATAGACATGGGCGTGATAGCCGGTGATTTCTGACATCGGGACCTCATTTCATCTTACATGTCCAAGCTAGGCGAACCCGCCCGCTCTGCCCATCCGCACCTGCACACAGGGTCTGTGCGGCATTTACGCGGGCGCGTGCCTGTCGGGATGCGCCGCCGCAAAAGCCGGATGCTCGGCACAGGCGGCCTCGACGCCCCTCAGGCGCGGCATGTCTGACAGATCGACCTGCCACCGGCGGGCGTTGTATAACTGCGGGATCAGGCAGAGATCGGCCAGACCGGGCTGCGATCCGGCGCAATAGGGGGCTTGGCCGAACCCGCCCAGCAACGCCTCGAACGCCGCCAGCCCCGGTTGAATGAAGTGCCGCATCCAGTCGCCGGGCATGCCCGAGGCGTCGGCGCTAAGCGCCGTGGCGTACCGTGCGACCGACAGGTTGCAGACTGGATGGATATCAACCGCGATCGAATGCGCCAGCGCCTGAACCTGGGCGCGCGCCGCGGGATCATTGGGCAGCAGCCCCATCTGCCGGGTCTGATCGAGATATTCGAGAATGGCCAGCGACTGTGTCAGCCGCCGCCCGTCAATCTCCAGCACCGGAACCAGGCCCTGCGGGTTGCGCGCCAGATGCGCGGCGCCCCGGTGCTCGCCGCTGGTCAGGTCTACCGAAACGGCCTGATAGGCGATTCCGGCCAGATTCAGCGCAATCCGGACCCGGTAACTGGCCGACGAGCGCCAGTAATCGAAAAGAACAACCTCGCTCAACCACCGTCTCCGTCAGGGTTTCTGCAGCGACGCGGCCTGAATGGCCTGCGTCAGGACCGAAGCATCGCCGATATGGTTGGCCAGAACAAGAACAAGGCGCGCATTCAGCGCGTCGCTATCGGCCTTGTCCAACCCTTCATGCGCCGCCAGCAAATCCGCATAGAAATCGTCGGCGTTTTCGATATTCGGGGAGAGGATCAGATCGGTCATATCGCTTACTCCTTGCCGATGGCACGGCGGACGGCATGCCGAAAGGCGTTTTCTTCATACGTGTCGCGCCGGGCCGCCACATGCTGGTCAGGGCGGATCAGGTAGACGGCGCTGGATGCGTCACCCAGATAGCGCCGTTTCAACGCCTGCGTCGGGTCGTCCTTGACCGAAAGCGCCAGCCGCGTGATCTGAACCCCGTTTTCCTCAAGCAAATCAGGCGCGTCGGCGTCAATCGTCAGCAGGGTAAACCGGCCTTCGAGTTTGGGTAGCAGGAATTCTTCCCCCAACGGTACATCTGGGCAGGCCGAGCCCGGGCGCGTTCCGGTCGGCCCGTCCAGCGCATCCGCAGAATTCAGCGGTGATCCGTCATAGGTGCACGGCACGCTCAACCGGCCGGAATTTACCAGCGGGCGCGCGAATTCATAGGATTCGCTGAGATCCAGAACCGCATCCCGCAAAAGGCGCGACATCTCGGATTTCGGGGTGATGAAATCGGTCGAGCTGCTGGATTTCCGGATATTCTCGTCCGCGCCCTGAACCCGTTCGGTATCGTAGCTGTCCAGCAGGCTTTCCGGAGCGTTGCCGTCCAGCACCAGTTTCAGTTTCCAGCACAGGTTGTCGGTGTCCTGCAGGCCCGAATTGGCCCCGCGCGCCCCAAACGGGCTGACCTGATGGGCGCTGTCCCCGGCAAACAGGGCGCGGCCCTTGCGGAAGCTTTGCATCCGGCGGCACTGGAACGTGTAGATCGAAACCCATTCAAGCTGAAACTCAACATCCTCACCCAGCATCGCCTTGAGGCGTGGGATCACGTTTTCGGGCTGTTTCTCGCGCTCTTTGTCGATGTCCCATCCCAGTTGCAGGTCGATGCGCCAGACATTGTCCGGCTGTTTGTGCAACAGCGCCGATTGCCCCTTGTTGAAGGGCGGATCGAACCAGAACCAGCGTTCCGAAGGGAAATCGGCCTCCATGATCACGTCGGCAATCAGAAAATTGTCTTCGAACACGCGCCCGTCGAAATCTATCCCCAGCATCCGCCGGGTCGGAGAATTGGCCCCGTCGCAGGCAACCAGCCACTCGGCCTCGACCGTATAGGGGCCTTCGGGCGTTTCGACCTCGAGCCGGACGTGATCGTCGTGCAGGCCGATGGCCTCGACCTTGTTGCAGCCACGCAGGTCGAGTGGTGCGCCGTCGGCTTGCAACGCGCGTACGCGGTCCACCAGGAACTGTTCCAGGTAATATTGCTGCAGGTTGATGAAGGCGGGGTTGGCAAAGCCTTCTTCCGGCTGCAGGTCGAAATCATAGACCTGCCGATTGTCGAAAAACACCTTGCCGCGATCCCACTGGACGCCCTTGTCCACAAGGGGCTGCCCCAGCCCCAGCCGATGGGCGATATCAAGCGTGCGCTGGGAAAAACAGATGGCGCGGCTGCCGAAACTGACCTTGTCGTTTTCATCCAGCACCACGACCTCGACCCCTTGCTGCGCAAGGTCAATCGCGGCGGCCAGTCCGACCGGGCCTGCTCCGATCACGATGACCTTGTGCCGAACCGGCGCGGCGGCGTCCTGATCGGGGCTGCGGTCATAGGCGTATAGCGGAACTTCAAAGATCTTGTTCATGGGTCTCCCCCTTCAATCCTGATGCGCCGAAGCGGAGCTGGTTTGCCGACCGGCAGCAGGTGCAGGTGGCCTCGCATCTATGGTTTCATCGATTCCCGGTCGGGAAAACGATCTGGATCAAACGCAGCGGTTTCTCAGCCCTGAAGCGCCTCCCACATCTCCAGATCGCGCTGGGCGGTCCAGATGCGGGGCGTGTCGATGCCACGTGCCTCGTCATAGGCGCGGGCGACGTTGAACGGCAGGCAATGCTCATAGATCGCGTAATCGGCGAATTTCGGGTCGCATGCGGCGCGCACCGCGTCCCAGGCTTCTTTCAGGCTGCCTCCGCGCGCGGCCACCTTGGCTGCCGGACGATAAGTGCTTTCGACAAAATCGCGGGTATTTTCGATGGCCGCGTTGACCATGTCCTTACCGATCAGGGCGTCCCCCCGTCCCGGAGCGATGGCGTCCACATCGAACCATTTGATTTCGTCCAGCGTATCACCCCAGTCGTTGAAATGCCCGTCGCCGCAATAGCAGGCCGAGTGGTATTCGACGATGTCACCGGTGAACATGACGTTCTGATCGGGCACATGGATCACGATATCACCCGCCGTATGGGCCCGGCCCAGATGCATCAGATCGACCCTGCGGTTGCCCAGATAAACCGTCATCGTGTCGCTGAAGGTGGTGGTGGGCCAGGTCAGTCCGGGGATGCTTTCATGCCCTTCAAAGAGGCGCGGGAAACGCTGGAATTCGCTGTCCCAGTCCTCTTGCCCGCGTTCCACGACCATGGCGCGCGCCATGTCCGACATCAGGATCTGCTGCGCGCCAAAGGCACTGGCCCCCAGAACGCGAACCGCGTGATAGTGGGTCAGCGCAACATGGGTGATCGGTTTGTCGGTTACCGAGCGCACACATTCTATCACCTTGCTGGCCAAACGCGGGGTCGCCTGCGCCTCGACAATCATCACGCTGTCATCGCCGATGATGACGCCCGAGTTGGGGTCGCCCTCGGCGGTGAAGGCATAGAGCCCTTCGCCGACCTCGGTGAAGCTGATCTTTTTTTCCGACATGTCCCCTTGGGACGCGAATGCTTTGGTCATCTGGTTCTGGTCCTTTACCGTTGCGCCGGGGTGGGTTCGGGATGCCTCCGGCGGGAGTATTTTGGAAAAGATGAAGTGTTGGGTTCATTTTTCGTAGGGGTTGTCCAATGCGGGCAGGACGGTGCCAACGCAGTCGCCGAACCCGATCACGTAACCGTCGCCTTTGGCCGCGCCGGTCAGGGTCAGGGTGTCGCCATCCTCGATAAAGCTGCGGGTTTCGCCGGTGTCGAGCGTCAGGGGTTCCTTGCCGCCCCAGCTGAGTTCCAGCAGCGAGCCGCGCTCGGGCTTGGTGGGTCCCGAGATTGTGCCCGAGCCCAGCAGATCGCCTGTGTTCATTGGGCAGCCCGAAGTCGAGTGATGCGCCAGTTGCTGTGCGGCGGAATAGTACATCTGGTTGTAATTCGTGCGCGCGATGGTGGTTGCGCCCTGGCCCTGCGGGGCCATCGTCACGGACAGGTCGATGTCATAGAGCATCGGGCCGCAGTCTTTTAGGTGATCCAGCAATTCAAACTCGCGCGCCGGGGTGTCGCAGCGGAACGGCTCCAGCGCGGCTTTGGTCACGATCCACGGGCTGATCGAAGTTGCGGTGGCCTTGGCCTGAAACGGGCCGAGCGGCTGGTACTCCCAAGCCTGGATGTCGCGGGCGGACCAGTCGTTCAGCAGCACGTAGCCGAAGATGTTGTCATCCGCTTCCTGCACCGAGATCGGGCCGTCAGAGGGCGTGCCAACGATCGCGCCCATTTCCAGTTCGATGTCGAAGCGGCGGCTGGGCAGAAAGGCGGGGACGTCCTTATCGGGGGATTTCAGTTGCCCCCACGGACGGCGGATATCCGTGCCCGACACAACGACCGAGGATGCGCGGCCATTATATCCGATGGGGATATGCAGCCAGTTCGGCGGCAGCGCGTTTTCCGGGCCACGGAACATGGTGCCGACATTCTGGGCGTGATGGCGACCTGCGTAGAAGTCGGTGTATTCGCTGACGGCGAAGGGCAAGTGCATCTCGGCTTCGTTTTGGGCGACCAGCAGGGGTTCGACGCGGGCCTGATCTGCTGAGCCTTCGGCCAGAAGGGCGGTCAGGCGGTTGCGAAGCGCGGCCCAGACGGCCGGGCCTTCCTCCATCAGCGGGTTCCAGAAGGGCAGGTCGAACAGGGGCTCTTCGCCCAGTTCGATCAGCCCTTCGGCCTCGGCTGTGGTCACATCCAGCATCATATCGCCGATGGCCACACCGCAGCGCGGGTCGTCGCCAGCGGTCGAGAAAACCCCATAGGGCAGGTTGTTCAGCGGAAAGGGATGCGCCGCGTCATTGGCCGATGTCACCCAGGATTTCATCAAAGGCATGGTTTGTCCTTATGTCAGTTGCGCGTGCGCATGTGTCTACGAGGTCGTGCGAAGGGATTTCAGCCCCAGCAGGATCGCTGCGAGTATCATGAAGCTGCCGCCAATTCTGTCCAGCCACAGTTTTGCCGGCCCCCTGAGCCGCGCGGCCAGCCAGCTTGCGCTGCCGCCATAGGCGGTCAGAAACAGCCCGTCGAGGATCAGGTAGGTGGCCGAAAGCACCGCGAACTGAGGCCAGAACGGCAGCGCCGGGTCGATGAACAGCGGAAACAGAGCCGCGAAGAATACCACGGCTTTCGGGTTCGCGGCAGAGGTAATAAACCCCTGCATCCACAGTGCTTTGCGGCTGGCCTTGGGGGCAACCCCTGCGGCGTTGCTCTTGGCCCGCATTATCTGTCGCAGCCCGAGGAACACGAGATAGGCAACGCCCAGCCATTTGATCACGGTCAGCGCGTGCGCCGATGTCGCAATCAGCGCGGCAAGGCCCAGCCCGGCAGCCAGCATTTGCAGCAGGTTGGCCGTCAGATCGCCTGCAGCGGTGAACAGCCCGCGCCGCAGCCCATTGGTTGCCGCGTTCGACAGCATCAGCAACTGGCTGGGGCCGGGCGTGCTCATCAGCAGCAGGACCGTGACGACATAGGTGATCCAGGTCTCGACGCTCATTTCTCACCCGGTGTGCCGTCGAATTTCTTCTCAAGCGATGTCCAGCAGTCGATATAGTCATCCTGCAGCGGGGCCTCGGTGGCCGCGAAAGCGGTCAGATGCTGCGGGAAGCGGGTTTCGAACATGAAGGACATGGTGTTGTCCAGCTTGTCCGGGCCGAGGTTGGAATAGGACGCCTTTTCAAACGCATCCTTGTCGGGCCCATGCGGGATCATCATGTTGTGCAGGCTCATGCCGCCGGGGACAAAGCCCTGCGGTTTGGCGTCGTACTGGCCGTAAATGTTGCCCATCAGCTCGGACATGATGTTCTTGTGATACCAGGGTGGGCGGAACGTATCCTCCATTACCATCCAGCGCTCGCGGAACAGGACAAAGTCGATATTGGCGGTGCCCGGTTGCCCCGAAGGCGCGGTCAGAACCGTAAAGATCGACGGGTCGGGGTGGTCGAACAGGATCGCGCCGACCGGGCAATAGGTGCGCAGGTCGTATTTATAGGGCGCGTAATTGCCGTGCCACGCCACAACGTCCAGCGGGCTGTGGCCGATCCTGGTGGTGTGGAACTGACCGCACCATTTGATCGTCACGGTCGAGGGTACCTCGCGGTCTTCGAACGCCGCGACCGGCGCTTTGAAATCGCGCGGATTGGCCATGCAATTGGCCCCGATCGGGCCACGGCCCGGCAGTTCGAATTTCTGCCCGTAATTCTCGCAGACAAAGCCGCGGGCGGGGCCTTCCAGAACCTCGACCCGGTACAGCAGCCCGCGCGGCAGGATGGCGATTTCCTTTGGCTCCAGATCGATGATCCCCAGCTCGGTCGCAAAGCGTAGGCGGCCTTCCTGTGGGACCACCAGCAATTCGGAATCGGCTGAGAAGAAATAGTCATCAACCATCGATTCCGTGACCAGATAGATATGGCTGGCCATGCCGACCTGCGTGTTAACATCCCCCGCCGTGGTCATGCTGCGCATGCCGGTCAGCCAGGTCAATCCGCTGTCGGAATGCGGCACCGGATCCCAGCGGTACTGGCCAAGGCTGATCACATCCGGATCGATGCAGGGGGCCGATTTCCAGTAGGGAAGATCGATCTTTTCGTAACGATGTGAATGCTTTACCGAGGGGCGGATGCGATAGCACCACGTGCGCTCGGGCGGGTTGGCGGTAAAGGCGGTGCCGCTCAGCTGCTCTCCGTACAGGCCATAATTGCAGCGCTGCGGGCTGTTCATGCCCTGCGGCAGCGCGTCGGGCAGGGCCTCGGTCTCAAAGTCGTTTCCAAAGCCGGGCATATAGCCGGCATGGGTGCCGACAGGCGTTGCGGCCTGGGTCAAAGTATGCGGATCAGTCGGACGATTCATACTGTGTTCCTCCGTTTGCTGCTTGTCGGATAATAGTTGATTTTGTAACTAACAAGGATGACAAATGACGATTCCGACAAAAAAGATGACTTTAACCTGCAAAATTTCCTGCCGTTCCTGTTGAATCAGGCGGCCGAGGAGGCCTCGCTGGAATTTCAGCGCGTGTATAAAAGCCGCTACGGGATGCTGCGCACGGAATGGCGGGTGCTGTTTCACCTGGGTATTTTCGGTGAACTGACCGCCAGGGATATCGGGGAACGGGCCAGGATTCACAAAACCAAGGTCAGCCGTGCGGTACACAAGCTGGAACAGCGCCGGTATCTTAAGCGGACGCGCGATGAAAAGGACCGCCGGGTCGAATGGTTGACCCTGACTCCCTCGGGCCAGACGGTGTATCGCGAGCTGCGCGGGATTGCCGAGCAATATGACGGCAAACTTGCGGGTCTGTTCAGCGAGGATGAGGCTGATTTGCTGCGCCGTATGTTGCGGCGACTGGCTGGAATGCCGTAACTCTGGAAATTCGATGCACCGGCCCCCAGATGATACCTGAGCGGACACAGGAAGGTGATATGACAGCCCCGGACCCCAACGCGGCGAATGCAACTGATCTGATTGACTGGCTGATAACGCGCGGACTGGACGGCGCGGACAAAGAAGAATTGCTGGACGGTTATTGCAACAAGCTGCTTGAATACGGCGTACCGCTGATGCGGTTTCACGCCGCGCAATCGGCCTTGCACCCGGTTTATGGCGGAACCGGGTATAGCTGGTATCAGGACAAGGGCGGTGAGGTCGAAACATTCGCCTATTCCGAAGAAGCCAGCGAGATGTGGCAGCAGAGCCCCCTGTACGCGATCCTGCACAAAGGTCTCGATGTCGTGCACGAACGCATGGTCGATCAGAACCAGCCCAGCCGTTATCCCTTGCTGAACGATCTGCGCGAAATCGGCGCGACCGAATATTTCGCAACCGGCGTGAGTTTCGACACGCCGACACATAGCAGCCCGACAGACACCAAAAAGGCCGTGGGCGGCGTGCTTCTGTCCTGGGCCAGCAATGCGCCCGAAGGGTTTGGCGAGGGTGATCTGGACCTGATCAACACCGCCCTGCCGCATCTTGGTCTGGCGCTGAAGTCAGCCTCCAGCGCGCGGATCTCGCGGGACCTGATGCGGATTTATCTGGGGCGCGACGCGGGGCAGCGGGTGCTGTCGGGCGAAATCCGGCGCGGCTCGCTTCAGCAGATCGATGCGGTGATCTGGAACTTCGATCTGGAAGGCTTCACCAGCCTGTCCGAGGAATTGCCGGGTGCCGAGATCATCGACATGCTGAACGACTATCTGGCCGTGGCGGTCGATGTGGTTCACAAATGCGATGGCAGTATCCTCAAATTCATGGGCGACGGGCTGATGGCCATGTTCGATATTGGCGACATCGACGCAGACGCCCGCGCGGCGCTCGAGGCGGTGGTGATGCTGCAGGACAAAATGGCCGAGTTGAACGCCCGTCGGACCGGGGACGGCCAGCGGGTGTGCAACTATACGCTGGCGCTGCATGCCGGAGAGATCCTGTATGGCAATATCGGGGCCGAAAGCCGTCTTGATTTCACCGTGATCGGTCCGGCCGTCAACCAGGCTGCCCGCATTGCGGGCATGCACCGGTCGCTGGGCCAGCGCATCCTGATCTCGGACGACGTCGCCCGCGCGGCGCAGCCCTGCGGCCAAGAATTGATCTCGTTGGGCCGCTACATGCTGCGCGGTGTGGCAGAGCCGAAGGAGTTGTTTACGGTTTATAACGCGGCGGATTAGAGCGCGTGTTGAGGTAAGCCGGACAGGTCCGCCCGTAAGGATGGCCCGACCGCACAAGAATCGAAGCTCAGCGCGGATTTAACCGATCCGCATCAAGAACCATGAGCTCCTCGAAATACGTCATATCCGCGAACTTGCAAAATGCGGGCGGATTGAGTGGAATGACCGGCGCTGCCTCGACCAGATCCGACAGAATTGCGGTCAACTCGGCTTCCCAATCAGGTAGGACCGAATCCGGAAGCCACCCAATTGGATAAGCGAAGGTCATATGGTGCTGATAGGCGTCGTGGTTATCATGACGATATGCGAAAGGTGCCGTCAGGGCCTCTCGCCACTCGCGCAGCCCTACCGCATCTTGTTCGGTGACACCTTCAAGCCAAAGGCCCGTCGGGCTTAGCCCCGCCACGCGCACGGCAAATCCGGAGGGTGGAGAGAACCGGGCAAGCCGTGTGATCAATGCCTCGGTGACGCTGTCGACCGAGGCTGTCCGGTCAAGATCGCCGGGCCATGCGTCCGGTGTCCTGCGGGTTTCAATGACCCCTTCAAACACCGTCATGTGCAGGCTTTCCGCAGGGGTAAAAAGAAAGCGGTTCGCTTCGGGCAGAGCCATTATCCGTGCGCGCGCGTCCAAAACCGCCTTGTGGGCCGGCGCGTCGAAATCAAGATGGCAAACAACCGTATTGCCGGCTTCCGGTAAGAATTTATCTGCATCATACCGCTGACCGAACCGCCGTGGGGCCGCTGAATTCCGGCTTGTAGCAAATTGCGTTAACTCGATACGTAGTGACACCGCCAACCTCCTGATTTTCGACCAGTGCTAGTTGGAAACTATTGCAAAGTCGTGACGGAACGCTGCAAAACCTGCCCGTCGCGACGTGCGATGCCGCTGGCTCCAATGCGTTGCCGATCAAAAATCGATCTCAACCCCCGGCAGGTTCAATTCTTTCATCATGTCGCGCAATTCCTGCCGCGCGGCGATGTTCGAGATGTTCAATTGCTTGACCCCGATATCCTTGAGGTCCAGCAGGGTTAGGCCGCGCGGAAACAGTTCGCGGAAAATGACCCGCTCGGAAAAGCCCGAGGCGACGCGGAAGCCGATGCGTTGCGACAGCATTTCGATCGCGCGCTGCATCTTTTCCTTGTTGACCATGCGCTGGGTGCCGACCCGGTTGCGCACGACGACCCAGTCGATGGGTTTCAGCCCAGCCTGCGCCCGCAATTGCCGCGCGTTCCAGACCATCTCGGAATAGACTGACGGCCCGAGGATTTTTTCGCCCTTCGTGTCGATCCGCGCCAGCAGGTCGAAATCGATGAAGCTGTCATTCAGCGGGGTGATCAGCGTGTCGGCCAGCGAATGCGCCACCTGACTCAGGCGGGTATGCGAGCCGGGGCAGTCGATCAGGATGAAATCGCTGTCGCTTTCCAGTTCGGACACGGCGGCGGACAGGCGGTGGTCATAGATGTTCTCGCCCGGTTTAAGTTTGCTGGCGTCGATCTCGGGCAGGTCGTGGTGGCGGGGGCTGGGCAGGGCAACCTCCGAGCCGTTCAGAAAGTTGCCGCGGTTTTCGAAATACCGGCCAAGGCTGCGTTGGCGCAGGTCCAGATCCAGCGTGCTGACCTTATGGCCCAGCCGCGCCAGCGCGGTCGCCACATGCATGGAGACGGTGGATTTGCCTGCGCCGCCCTTCTCGTTCCCCACTACGATGATATGTGCCATGCCTGTATTCCCATGTCCCGCCGTGCTTGCCCACACGTTGTTGTCGGCCACTATATGTTGTGTTTGCGGGGAAGAAAAGAACCTCAAGCAGCAGTTTGGGGCTTTCTCAGGCTCAAATCCGGAAAACCGAACGCGAAGCGCAGGTTACGAGAGAGGCGCTTGCCAAAGCGCGGCCCGTGATTCACTGTTCAACCCAGGGTCCGGGAAGGAGAATGCGGGTTGGAGCACCTGTTTCTGAACGTTCTGAACGTGGTGCTGCCCGTGCTGATCTGCGCCGGAATCGGCTATTGTCTGGCGCTGATCAAGGCGCCGTTCGACAATAAGGTGATTGGCGGGATCGTCTCGAAGGTCGGCTATCCGACGCTGATTATCTCGCACCTGTCCACCACCAGTCTGGCGGTCGGCACCTTTCTGGACATGATGGCCGCCACCGCCTTGGCGATTGCGGGATTCGGCGTTCTGGGGTTCGTGGCGCTCAAGGCGCTGCGCCTGCCGGTACGGGCGTTTCTGACGCCGCTGATGCATGGCAATGTGGGCAATATCGGCCTGCCGATCACGCTGCTGGCGCTGGGCGATGCAGGCATGGCCTATACGATGGGCTTTGTCGTTGTCGTGCTGGTCAGCATCTTCACGGTCGGCATGTGGATTCCCGCCGGGGCGTTTTCGCCGAAGAAACTGGCGAGCTCTCCGATCATCTATGCGGTGGCCCTGTCGCTGATCCTGATGGCAACCGGCACCAGCCTGCCGCAACCGATTGCCAAATCCTTCGACATTCTGGGCGGGCTGTCGATCCCGTTGATGCTGCTGACGCTGGGTCATACTCTGGCCACGCTGAGGATCAAAAGTCTGGGCCGGGCGATCCTGCTGACGGTGTTGCATCTGGCAATGGCCGTCGCAATCGCCGGCACCCTGATCTGGCTGTTCGGCTTCACCGGAGCCGAACGCGGCGCGCTGATCCTGTGCTGCCTGATGCCCTCCTCGGTCGCGACCTATCTGTTCATCGACCAGCATGTGCCGGAATACGGGCCTGATGTGGCGGGGTTCATTCTGGTCTCGACCCTGACAACGATTGTCGTCCTGCCGGTGGCGCTGTCCTATTGGATTTGACGCGGCCCCTATGCGCAGCCATCGAAATTTGTTTTAGTGTCTGTAAGTTAGCCGCAAACAGATTTTCCGAGCCCTGAAGGTTCGGTCAGGTTTCAGGGGCGTTTTGATGTCGAACACTGAGTCCAATCAACCATCCGACATGACCGGGCCCCGCGTGGTTCTGGCCATGACGGCGATCTGCATGATGGTCGTCGGCTTCAACACCACCGCCGTTGCGACCATCCTGCCCAACCTCAAGGCCGAGTTCGACCTGACGCCATCCGGGCTGCAATGGGTGATGGCGATCTACACAGTGGCCAGCGCTACCCTTGTCACCATCGTCAGCCGGCTTGGCGACATAACCGGCAAGATGGGCGTGTTCTTCTTTGGCATGATCGTCTTTGCCTGCGGGTCAGCCACCGTTTTGGTTGCGCAGGACGGCACCATGCTGCTGATCGGGCGCGGGGCGCAGGGGGCGGGCGCTGCGGCGCTGTTCGGAACCTCGCTATCGGTGCTGACCGCCGCCACGCCCGAGGCGCAGCGGGCAGGCGTTACCGGGGCCTGGGGCGCCATTGTCGGGCTGGCCGTCGGGGTCGGGCCGATCGTGGGCGGCAGCTTTGCCCATTACATCAGCTGGCGTGCGGTTTTTGCCGCCGATCTGATCCTGCTGGCGGTGGCGTTCTATATCGGCCTGCGCGTCAGCAAACGAAAATACGTGCCGGACACCCGGCTGGAGGGGGCAACCTTCGACTATCCGGGCGCGATTGCCATTGTCCTGCTGCTGGGCCCGCTATCCTTTGCCCTCAGCAATGGCGAGAGCCGGGGCTGGGACACTGCCCTGACCCTTGTGCCGCTTGGCATCGCTGCGGTGGCTGCTGTTGCGCTGGTCATCACCTCGCGGCGCAGCGATGATCCGTTGATCGAGCTGCGCTATTTCCGGCATCCGCGGTACTTCATGGCGGCGGCGGGGATGTTCTTTGCGGGCTTCACGCTGTTCTGCTTCTTCGTCTATTTCAACGTGTTCGTGCAGTCGCCCGACACGTTCGGCTATTCGTCCATCAACGCGGGCATCTCGATCCTGCCGCTCAGCATCAGCATGTTCGTCATCTCGGTCACGGCGCCCCGCTTTCTTGCGCCCTATAGTTTCCAATGGCCGCTTATTCTGGGAATGGCGGCGATGGCCTGCGGGTTCTGGCTGCTGGTGACGACCACGAACACCACGGACTATGCCGAGATCTGGTGGAAGCTGGTGATCGTCGGGGTCGGGATCGGCATCTGTTTTTCCCTGCTGCCCCGTCTTGGCCTGCGCCTGCTGCCGGAAGAGCATATGGGGCAGGGGTCAGGCGTGATCAACGCGTTTCTCTACTTCGGCGCGACGATGGGCGCGGTGGTCGGTGGCTTGGCCGAGGCCATCACAACCCGCTCCGGCCTGACCGAGGTGATCAACGCGCTGCCCGCCGGGTCGACTCAGCGCGAAGACCTGGCCCACGCCCTGACCCACGGCACGCCCGGTCAGGTGCAGCAACTGATTGCGGGGCTGGACCCGAGCACCGGGACGGCTCTGGCCGAGGCGCTGCGTGATCTGCAGGACAATGCGTTTGACAGCGCGATGTTTGTGGCCGCCATCGCGGCGCTGATTGCCATGGTGCTGGCCCTGTTGCTGGTAAGAGGGCCGGTGCCGCCACTGCACAGCGCGGTGGAACTGACCAAGGATTAAGCCCCCGTATGGCCGGAGGCAGGCAGAAGCCGCCGGACATGCTGCCTGATCACTTCCAGCCAATTGGCCGGAATAGGCCTGCTGTTGTATTGCGGGTCTTGTCTGGAGCGCGCGGCGATCCTTTCCGCCGTGTCGGGCAGTTGATGCCTTTGGGCTGTGTGCTTCAGGAGGTCGGTATCGAACGGTGCCATCATAATCTTGCTCCTTTTCCAAAAGGATGATCCGTCACCGGGCTTTCTGGTATTGGTTAAGAAATTGTGCTGTTCTACAAAAATGAAGACCGAACACTGGAACTGGTCGGACCTGCGCGTCTTTCTGGCAGTGGTCAGAGAGGGGTCGACGCTGGCGGCGTCCCGCAAGCTGGGCATTGCGCAGCCAACGGTGGCGCGGCGTATCGAACAATTGGAACACCAGGCCGATCTGACCTTGTTCGTGCGCGATACACGAGGGTTCCAGCCAACCGCCCAGGCGCGGGACTTGATGCCACTGGCCGAGGCGGTGGAACAGGCATGCGCTGCTTTTGCCGCCAAATCGCAGGAGCTTGCGAAACCGCGACCGATCCGTATCACGGCACCAAGCTATTTCACCGACCCGTCGATGGAGATCTTCAGCGCCTTTGCCGCCTCGCATCCGGGGGTGGAACTCGAATTTCTGCTGGGCGTCGGCGTCCTGAACCTGCTTGAAGGCGAAGCGGATGTGGCGTTCCGCGTTACAATGACTGAGCCCGATGAAAGCCTGATCGGGCGCAAAATAGGAACCGAGCATTTTGCGCTCTATGGCGGACACCGGTATGCCGACAGCTTCGGCCTGCCAAAATCACCTGACGATTTTCG
The DNA here is from genome assembly GCF_056533845.1 of Ruegeria sp. F5. NCBI lineage: Bacteria > Pseudomonadati > Pseudomonadota > Alphaproteobacteria > Rhodobacterales > Roseobacteraceae > Ruegeria > Ruegeria sp. F5. The sequence goes on from NZ_JBQFOU010000014.1 coordinate 52,480, forward strand.
GGGCCACCGTTTTGTGACATTCAGGCGCGAGGACGCGGCAGACGACCTGTCCCGCTGGATTCAGCGCCACGTTCAGCCCGACCAGATCGTCGATACATTCAGCGATCTGGAGATGCTGCACGCGGCGATCAAGGCAGGTCGCGGCCTTGGGCTTGTGCATGCCAGATGGGCGGACACCGACAGGGCTTTCCTGCGCTGCTTCGACAACATTGCCGAACTCTCCCGCCCGTTCATGATGCTGATCGGACCCGAGGCGTATCAGCGGCCCGAGGTCAAGGCATTCGTCCGGTTCGTCGCCCCGCGCTATGCCGCGCGGTATGCAGTGCAAGCCGGGCATTAGACCCGCGGGATTTGCAGCGCGGCGCCGTCTGAGCTGAAGCCTGCCTGCGGAACCACCGTGAAGCCCAACAAAAAAGGCCGCCCCGAGGGACGGCCTTTTGCATCTCAACCAAGTCTGGCTTAGAAACCCAGACCTTCGTATTTCTTCTTGAACTTCGACACACGGCCGCCGGCGTCCAGCAGACGCGACGTGCCACCGGTCCACGCAGGGTGCGAGGAGGGGTCGATTTCCAGGGCCAGCTGGTCGCCTTCTTTGCCCCAGGTGGATTTCATCTGAACCACGGTGCCATCGGTCATTTTGACGTCGATGAGGTGATAATCGGGATGGATGTCTTTTTTCATCTTTCCGCTCCTTACGCCTCGGCGCCAGCCTTGGGCTTGTAGTTGGTGACTTCTGCGATACGTGCGGATTTACCGCGACGGGTGCGCAGATAGTACAGTTTGGCGCGACGGACGCGGCCACGGCGGACAACGGTGATGCTGTCGATGTTGGTCGAATACAGCGGGAACACACGCTCCACGCCTTCGCCAAACGAGATTTTGCGGACGGTGAACGATCCGGCGATGCCTTCGCCGTTCTTGCGCGCGATGCAGACGCCTTCGTAGTTCTGCACACGGGTGCGCGACCCTTCGGTCACCTTATAGCCGACACGGATGGTGTCACCGGCTTTGAAGTCGGGGATGTCTTTCCCCAGGGCGGCAATCTGTTCCGCCTCAAGCTGTGCGATCAGGTCCATCGCAGGTACTCCTATCTGCTCGTGGTTGGTCCACGAAGTTTGGGCACGGCCTGAGAGCTCTTGGTCTTCACCGGGTTCTGCGCACAGCCCGCCAGAGGTCAGATCGAATGTTCCTTTGGTCCGGTCTGCCCGGGCGCGTCCTTGCCGAAGAAAGCGGGACGTCACGCCATGTAACAAACCAAAACACCGGAGTCGCTTGGCGCGGCACCGGATTGCGGTCGTTTAAGGAATTTGCGGACGGGGATCAAGCCCAAATCGCATTGCCTGGCGGTGGGTTTTCGCCACTCTGGTAAATGCGCCGTTGCCTTGTCCGCCGGATCGGGCATTCTGAAGGCAATTACAAGAGCAGAAATTTCAGGCAGGACCCAAACGATGCGATTTGCACTTACGTTGGCCGTTGCAGGGGCCGTACTTCTGTCCTGCGGGCGAAGCGGCCCGCAACCTCAGGTGATCGAGCCGTCACAGGTCGTGGACCGGACGGCCCCGTCGGTGATCTATCCCGATTTCGGCGACGCCGACCCCCATGACTGGGACGGGCGGCATCCCGGCCATTATCCGATTCACGGGCTGGACGTTTCGCGCTGGCAGGGGCCGATTGACTGGCGCAGGGCCAAAGCCTCGGGCGTCAGCTTTGCGTTCCTCAAGGCGACCGAAGGCGGCGATGTGGCCGATCCGCTGTTCGACGATCACCGGCGCGGCGCGCAGGCGGCGGGGGTGCCGTGGGGGGCTTATCACTACTACTATTTCTGCCGCCCGGCGCATGAACAGGCCCGCTGGTTCATCAGGAATGTCCCCAAAGGAGCCGATCTGCCACATGTGCTGGACATGGAATGGACCCCGCATTCCAAGACCTGTACCCTGCGCCCCGATGGCAAAACCGTCCGGGCCGAGGCGCAGCGGTTCCTGAATATCCTCGAACGTCACTACGGCCGCAGGCCGATTGTCTACACGACCGTAGACTTCTACGAAGACACCGACATCGCGCGCCTGCCGAAAACCGAATTTTGGCTACGCTCCGTGGCAGGCCATCCGCGTCAGGTTTATCCGCGGACGATCTGGCGGTTCTGGCAGTACACGGGCACCGGGTTGGTGCCGGGCGTGCAGGGACGGGTCGATATCAACACGTTCAACGGCACGCCTGAACACTGGGCCGCGTGGAAGGCGGGCGGGTCTTAGGTGGGCGATCCGTAGGTTTCGATCGTTCCGCCGCCAATCAGGTGATTCAGCCGCCGCTCACGTTCTTGCCCGAATGAGTTGCGAAGCCAGAAAGATTCGCCCTGGGTCAGTTCGCGGCGCTCAAAGCCCTGCTCGCGCATGCAGCGGTCTACCTGATCAATCTCGCCCTGTGCCCGCAGCTGGTCCTCGAACGGGGCGGTCGCCACAGGGCCGATAATGATGCCCCAAAGCAGGATGTTTGTCGCATAGGCCCCAATAACGGCGCTGGTGCCGCCTTCATCGGCCTGCTGGGCGCAGCCATCAACGGCAACCTTGGCGGAATACACGTTGTGGCCGTCTTTTGTCGGAACCGAAGGCGCAAGAGGTTTTGTGCTGCAAGCCGAGGCAAGCAGAAGGCTCAAAAGTACAATCTTTTTCATGATTTGGTCTGGGTTTTCTTCTTGTTTGGCTACTCAAAATTCGTCGATCTACAGGATGAGTATCCCGCGTTTTGATCAACTTCAAATGGTGTCGTCGCAAGTTTTGCACCTGCGGCCCGGAAGTCACAGTCGCGCCGTTCAGTCGGCGGCGTCGCCCTTGGAATTCACGTAGGCGTCCCAGATGTCGGGCCGCCGTTCCCGGGTGATCTCTTCGGCCATCTGGTGCCGCCATTCGGCGATGCGCCCGTGGTGGCCGGACATCAGAACCTCGGGGATCGGGCGGTCTTTCCACTCTGCGGGGCGGGTGTATTGCGGGTGTTCCAGCAGGCCCGAGGAAAAGCTTTCCTCCTCGGTCGAGGCCTGATTGCCCAGCACGCCGGGGATCAGGCGCACGGTGGCGTCGATCAGCGCCTGTGCGGCGATCTCACCGCCGGTCATGACGAAATCGCCCAGACTGACCTCCTGAACGCCGTAATGCTCCAGCACCCGCTCATCGACGCCTTCGAACCGGCCACAGAGCAAGGTCATGCCATCGCAACGCGCGAGGTTTTGCATCATGCGCTGGTCCATCCGGCGCCCGCGCGGGCTGAGGTAGATCAGCGGCCAGTTCCCCCGAACATCTGCCATCGTGTGTTCGATCGCCTCGCCCAACACATCGGCGCGCAGCACCATGCCCGCGCCGCCGCCGGCGGGCGTGTCATCGACATTGCGATGCTTGCCGATACCAAACTGGCGCAGGTCTACCGTTTCCAGCTGCCACAGCCCGTCCTGCAGCGCTTTGCCGGTCAGGCTTTCCCCCAGAACGCCGGGAAAGGCCGAAGGGAACAGCGTGATGATCCTGGCCTTCCACACCCCGTGCAAATCCGGCGTGGGCGTCAGCAGCTCACGCGGTTTCAGGGTCGGGCGGATCGCCTTGCGTCCATGAGATTTCGAGGGCGTGTCGGTCATCAGTGGCGGGTCAGTTCATCTTGCGCGGTTTGAATAAGCGCCTTCTTTTGCGCCATTAACGCGCCGTCGTCCAGCGCCGACCGGTTCAACGCTAGCATTTCCGACAAGACCGAACCCGACAGGCCGGTATTGGCTTTCGACGGCGGCACAAGCCGCGCGGCTTTGTCAGACGGCAGGTTCAGGAATTCGGCAAAGGGCGCGCCGGGGCCGAACCGTCGCTGCCGCAGGTCTTCCAGCCATTCCGTCTGCACAGTGACCTCGGGAAGCGCGTCGCGGATCGCTTCGGCTGTTTCGTGCAGCGCGGGCAGGTGATCGAGACCGGCGCGAAAATCGTCGAAATCCTGAACAAGGCGCGTACGTTGCAGATCATGCGCCCACAGGCTGCGCAGCCAGTCGGGCTTTTCGCGCAGGGACAGGTAGACGGTTATGTTCAAATCCTCTCCGATCAGGCGACGCCGAATGGCGCTGACCAGAGTGGCCGCCAGATCGGGGGCAGCCGCATAACCCTCGGCGCTGTTTCTGCTGGGGCGCAGCCCTGCGAAATTCTCTTCGCTCAGGATCAGGCCGCGGCGGGTGCCAAAATCGAGCGTGGCCAGAAATTCGTTCAACTGGCCACCGAAATCGGCCAGCGTTCCGTCCAGCCGATAGATCGAGTGGCGCGTGGCGGCATCCGCCAATCCGCTCTTGCGGGTCTTGTAGGGCAGCACCAGAGAGAAATTTGGCCAGATCAGTTGCCGGTTTTCGTAAAGGAACGACTGTGCCGCAGTTGTGCCGGTTTTGTGCAGACCCAGATGCAGCAGAACGCGCCGCATCAAAACAGGCCTTCGGGCGGGTCCGCGATGATCCGGCCCGAGTCCAGATCGACGGTCGGGACGTTTTCCAAGGTGAACGGCAGCAGAACGGTGGTTTTCAACCCCGGCCCCTGCAATTCCAACAGGTCCGCCGCGCCGTGGTTCTGCACCGCCTTGACCTTGCCCAGAAGGGTGCCGCCGGTGTCATAGACCTCCAGCCCGATCAGGTCGGTGTGGTAGAACTCGTCATCGGGCAGCGAGGGCAGTTGTTCCCGCCGCGCAAACAGGCGCAGGCCTTTCAGGGCGTCGGCCTGTTCCTTGGTCTCCACCCCGCCCAGCCGGGCAGCGAAACCGTTCTTGATCGCCCGGGTCAGGACAAGCGGATAGCGGTCCTTGCCGGAGTCGTCGGTCAGGGGCGAATAGGCCTCGATATCTTCGGGAACAGCGCAATAGCTTTTCAGCCGCACTTCGCCACGCACGCCGTATGATCCTGCAATGCTGCCGACGCAGATCAGATCACTCATTTTGGCCTTCCGTTACACATAATCCGTCCCGCCATTGCCCGACGCCTTCGCATGCTTCGCGCTGGTTCGAACGTTCGAAGAACACGCCGACAATAAAGGCGATCAGCAGCAGGATGGGAAGGCGTAATAGTCCGAACATGGCCCTAGCGCACCTCGATGGGCAAAGCGTCGTCGCGGATTTCCCAGCCGACCTGTTCCAGTTCCGGCGTGTCCGACGGGGTTTCCGGGTATCCGACGCAGAAATAGCCGATCAGGCGCCAGGTCTCGGGCACGTCCAGATCACGCGCCATCTGGTCGGGGTCCAGAATGGACACCCAGCCCAGCCCCAACCCTTCGGCTCGCAGCGCAAGCCAGAACAGGGTGATGGCCGAAACCACCGAATAGCGCCGCATTTCGGGCATCGTGCCCGCGCCCAGACCCATGCCCTTGTCGGTGGCGTCGTCGCAGAACACGGCCAGCTGCACCGGGGCTTCTTGCATGCCCGAAAGCTTCAACTGGCTGTAAAGCTGCGCCTTTTCACCGGAATAGCCGTCCAGCGCCTGGGCGTTTGCGGTCTGGAAATTCTTCAAGGCCGCATCCCACGCGGCCTGACTTTCGACGCGGATTACGCGCCAGGGTTGGCTCAGCCCCACCGAAGGGGCCAGCCGAAACGCGTCGAGGCAGCGCGTCAGCACTGCCTCATCAATCGCGTCGGTGCGGAACCGGCGCACGTCGCGCCGGAGCCGCAGCAACAGGTCGAACTGCGTGCGAAAATCGTCGGTGAAAGTCTGATCCCGCACGGCACCCGCCTGCTTATTCTTCTGCAGCCGCTTCTTCAGCAGGCGCTTCTTCAGCTTCGGTTGCCTCAACTGCCTTGGCCGCTTTCTCTTCCGCGCGTTCCTGAGCTTTCTTGCCCGGTGTGCCCTTGTTGGGGTTGTTACGCTCGGCCTTTTCGCGGGTACCGGCGGCTTCCAGCATACGTGCGATCCGGTCGGTGGGCTGTGCGCCCTGATCCAGCCAGTACTGGATACGCTCTATGTTCATTTTCACGCGCTCTTCGTTGTCTTTCGGCAGCAGCGGGTTGTAGGTGCCCAGTTTCTCGATGAAACGGCCATCGCGCGGCATGCGGCTGTCAGCCGCAACGATGCGATAGAAGGGACGTTTTTTCGAGCCGCCGCGGGCGAGACGAATTTTCATTGCCATGGTGGTATCTCCTTTGAATGGCGTATCCGGGGTAAGCCCGGTTTAGTTCTGATGCTTCTTGTGGTGTCGGATGACTTCCTGAATGATGAAATTCAGGAAAGCCTTGGCGAAGTCGGGGTCCAGATCGGCCTCTTTCGCCAGGTCTTCTAACCGTGCGATCTGCGCCGCTTCGCGCGTGGGATCGGACGGGGGAAGGTCGTGTGTCGCTTTCAGCTTGCCGACGGCCTGCGTGTGCTTGAACCGTTCGCCCAGCGTATAGACAAGGATCGCGTCCAGCCGGTCGATGCTTTCGCGGTGCTCTTTCAGCAGCGTGGCAGCCTGTGTCACGGGGTTGGTCATTGGCCGGTCCTCTCGGTGGTCAGGTCGATCTGCGGGTGACGCCAGATCTGGGCGCGTTTGCCCAACAGCTCGCCATCCTCAAGCTCAAGCGTTGCGCCAAGCCGTTCGGCCAGCGCGCGCGAGCGGTCATTGGGATGCGCGATGTACGAGATCACGCCGTTCAGCCCCTGATGTCGCGCCGCATAGTCGCGCGCCGCCGCTGCGGCTTCAAAACCAAGCCCCTTGCCCTCGGCCTCGGCCATCAGCACCCAGCCCAGTTCGGGCTCGGCCCAGCCGGGGGCGTCGATCATGCCGGTCCATCCGACGAAAGCGCTGCTGGCTTTCTCGGTCAGATGCCAAAGGCCGAACCCTTTCAGCGCCCAATGTCCCAGACGGCCTGACAAAACGCTCCAGCACTTGGACGGGTCCATGGGTCCGCCGGCCATATGGCTGCGCTCGGTCGCGTAGAATGCGGTCATCGCGGGCAGATCGTCCGGATGCGGCGCGCGCAGGATCAGGCGTTCGGTCTCGAAGGTGGGGATGGTGAACGAGGTCATGCGTAGGCCTCCATCCCGCCATTCACCAGATCGCCCGGTGCCGGATGCCGCCAGACCTGCATGGTCCCAAACGCCGGATGTTCGTAATTGTAGTCAAAGGTGGCACCCAGGCGTTTGGCCAACGCCCTGCTGCTCAGATTGTCCGGGTCGATCAGGGAAATCGCCGTGTCCCAACCCAGGACATCATAGGCATACGCGCGCGCGGCCAGCGCGGCCTCGGTCGCATAGCCCTTGCCGGTGGCGGTGTTCATCAAGGTCCAGCCAATCTCGGGTTCGGGCCAACTGTGCGGGAACCAAAGGCCGACATGTCCGAGATAGGTGCCGGTGTCCTTTTCCTCGACACCCCAATACCCGTAGCCACGAATGGCCCAATGCCCCAGAAGCATGGCGAGCGCCCGCCACGTTTCGTCTTCCCGCTTGGGGCCACCGACAAATTTCGAGGCATCGCTGGCAAAGAACTCTGCCATCGCTTTTACGTCAGCCTCGCACGGGGCGCGCATAATCAGGCGCTCGGTCTCAAGCCGGGGGATATGATCGGCGATCAGGTTCACTTCTTCTTCCCAAACCCGCTGAGGCCCGGAGGCAGGCCCATGCCGTCGCCCAGACCAGGCAGGCCGCCGGGCATCTTGCCGCCCATCGCCTTGGCCGCCTGTTCCAGCGCCTTGGGGTCCATGCCCGCCGCCATATCCTCAGGGCTGGGGCCGCCTTTGCCGAACATGCCTTTCATGGCCTGTTTCAGCATCTTGCCTTTGCCCATCTTGCCCATCTTTTTCATCATGTCCGACATCTGCCGGTGCATCTTGAGCAGCTTGTTGAGGTCGCTGACCTCCATCCCTGAACCGGCTGCAATCCGCTTCTTGCGGCTCGCCTGCAGTAGCTGCGGGTTGGCGCGTTCGCGTTTGGTCATGGATTGGATCATGGCGATCTGCTGGCGCAGGATCTTGTCGTCGAGACCCGCCTGATCCATCTGCTTGGCCATTTTGCCCATGCCGGGCATCATGCCCATCATGCCCTGCATGCCGCCCATCTGGATCATCTGTTCCAGCTGCATTTTCAGGTCGTTCATGTTGAACTGACCCTTGACCATGCGCTTCATCATGCGCTCGGTCTGTTCGATCTCCATCGTTTCCTGGGCCTTTTCGACCAGGGCCACGATATCGCCCATGCCCAGAATACGTCCGGCGATCCGGTCCGGCTCGAAGGTTTCGAGCGCGTCCATCTTCTCGCCCAGACCGACAAAGCGAATGGGTTTGCCGGTGACCGCGCGCATCGACAGCGCCGCACCGCCGCGTCCGTCACCATCCATCCGGGTCAGGACCACGCCCGAGATGCCGACCTTCGCGTCGAATTCCTCGGCCACTTCGACGGCGACCTGACCGGTCAGGCCGTCGACCACCAGCAGGGTCTCGCGCGGGTCGACCGCGTTGCGGACCTGCTCGACCTCGTCCATCAGAACCTCGTCGATATGCAGACGGCCCGCGGTATCGAGCATATAGACGTCATAGCCGCCCAGCGTCGCCTGCTGCTTGGCGCGTTTGGCGATGTCGACGGGTTTCTGGCCGGGCACGATCGGCAGTGTATCGACACCGACCTGCGTACCCAGAACCGCCAACTGATCCATCGCCGCCGGGCGATAGACGTCGAGCGAGGCCATCAGGACCTTCTTGCCCTCTTTCTCTTTCAGGCGTTTCGCCAGCTTACCGGTGGTGGTCGTCTTTCCCGAGCCCTGCAGGCCGACCATCAGGATCGGCGCGGGAGGGTTGTCGATCTTCAGCTTGCCGGGGTCTTCCTCGCCGCGCAGCGTGTCGACCAGCGCGTCATGTACGATCTTGACGACCTGCTGGCCGGGGGTGATCGACTTGGTGACGGCCTGACCGGTCGCCTGTTCCTGCACTTTCTTGACGAACTCACGCGCCACCGGCAGGGAAACGTCGGCCTCAAGCAGGGCCACCCGGACCTCGCGCAGGGCGGTTTTGACGTCTTCTTCGGACAGTGCACCCTGTTTGGTCAGCCGGTCAAAGACGCCAGAGAGGCGTTCGGATAGATTTTCAAACATGCCTTCGGCCTCCTATGCCGGTTTAGATGTGGCGCTTCCTAGGTAGGAAACACCGGTTGAATACACAATTGCCCCAAGTGCACGGATAAACGTGCGGGCCTGCCAAATGGCATTGCCCCCACGGGCGAAACTCGCTGGTGGGGGGCGATCCCTGAACGACTCAAGGGACCGGAAGGTTAGGCTCTTCCGGATGTCTGGGTGGGGCTTTAGGCCGATTGGCGGACAGAGTCAACCTGGCGCGCCAAAAGCCGGTTATCCCGCCGGCCATGCTCTCACGGGATCGTGAGGGGGCTTGAGTTGAGCTTTTTGACACGCGGCGTCAGTAGGTTTCAAGGATATGAAGCGTGATTAATCCCCAAAGAGGTTTCCCATGTTCTCCAAAACTCTTGCCGCAGCAGCCCTGATCTGCGCTGCTTCTGCCAGCTATGCCGCCGAAAAGACCCTGTCCTCGGCCGAGATTGAAACGCTGTTGCAAGGCACCACGATCAAGGGGCTGCATTACGGGGTCGAAACCCGCCAGTATTTTGCCCCATCGGGCCTGACCCTGTGGATCAAGGAGGGCGATGCCGCCCCGTCCGAGGCGCGGTACAAGATTGAAGGGGATCAGTATTGCTCGAGCTGGACCGGGCTGTGGGCTGAACAGGATTACGGCTGCTTTGACATCGCGCAGGATGCAGAGCAGGGGCTGTACTATTTCATCGGCGACAATTTCCGCGCGCCTTTCGTGACCCTGCCGGGGTTCGAACTGCATTTCGACTGATTGCGGGCGGGTCCGTTCTGTGGCACAGCGCGGCAAACACCGCGTCAGGAGATCAGAATGGACGCCTCATCCGCTTTTCAGGACAGCCTGCCCATTAGTTCCGACGCGCTGTTGGCGCGGCTTGACGCGTGGGGGCTTGCCTATCGCCTGCATACCCACGTCCCTTTGCGCACAGTCGAGGACGCGAAATCGGTCGAGGATCAGTTTCTGGTGCCGGGCGAAAACACGTTGCGGCTCAAGAACCTGTATTTGCGCGACAGGAAAAAGCGCAACTATCTGGTGACGCTGGAACAAAGCCGCCAGATCGACCTCAAGGCGCTGGGGGCGGAGCTGGGTGTGGGCAACCTGTCCTTCGGATCGGCGGAGCGGCTGATGCAGAACCTCGGCATCCGCCCCGGTGCGGTCAGCCCGCTGGCGATGATCAACGGGGTGCAGAACAACGTCCGCTTTTTCATGGACGCAGCGGCGCAAGAGGCGGATGTCGTCAACATGCATCCGCTGGTCAACGACCGAACCGTGGTGCTGCCGCGCGCTGATCTGATGGCGTTTTTCGATCGGATCGGGTGCGAGGTGGGCTGGCTGCCCTGACGGAAGTATTTTCAGCCCCAAGAAGGTTCGTGCATTAGGCTTCGGCCAGGGCTGTGTTCAAAGCGGCTGCGACATGGGCGGCCGAGGGGTTTATGAACAGGTGGCCGTCTGCCTCAAATACCGGGTCGTCGAGGTGATCGGGAAAGGCCAGGGGCAGCTCGGTGCAGGCGAGCAGGATCGCGGTTCCCGGTGTTGCGTGGCGGTTGCAGAACGCCAGCAAGCGGCTGTGGGCGGTATCGGATGCGCCGCCGTAAAAATCCGAGTCGATCATGGCCTGCATTTCGGCGATTTCGCCTTCGGGCAGGTGGTCATTTGCGCGGATGCCATCTGCGGCCAGACGGTCGGCGTAGTTGGTGGCCTGCATGGTGACTGTGGTGCCCAGAACCAACGCATTCGCGGCCCCGCTTGCGGCGGTGACCTCGGCGGTGGCGTCGAAGATGCTGAGGATGGGCATCGACACGCCCTGACGGATAGCGTGCAAACGCGCATGCGGCGTGTTCGAGGCGATGATGCCGAAATCGCAACCCGCGCCTTCCAGCGTCAGCAGGGCATCGCGAAACACCGCGTCGAAAGCGGCCCAACTGGCCTCGTCCCCCGCCACACCACGCAGGGCGCGGGTTTTGGCTTGGGTGACGGACTCGATGGTCATGGGCGGGATGGGAAGGGGGGAACCGTGGCCGCGCCGGGCGAAATAACGCCCTGCGCCTTCGGCGATAGCCCGGTAGTAGTCCACGGTCGAGGCCCAGCCGACGCCGCCCAGAATGCCGATCTTTTTCATATGAAACGTCCAGTCTGACTGTTGCCGTTCCGGCGCAGACTGGACGTTTCACGTGGCGTTGACCAGAGGGGGATCGGTCAGGCCGCCAGTTCGGTGACCGCTTTGTGCGCGTTGCTCAGGGTCGTCTCGGCATCCAGCGCCATCTGGTCGGCTGCGATGACGTCGACATCTTGAACGCCGATGAAGCCCAGAACGTGGCGGGCGTAGTTGGTCGCAAAGTCAACCTCGGAGCCCACGGCGGTGCCGCCCGATGCGATGGCGAGAACGGCGCGCTTGCCCTCCAGCAGACCCTTGGGGCCGGATTCCGAATAGGCAAATGTCAACCCGACGCGGGCCACCAGATCGATCCAGGCCTTGAAGGCTGCGGGGACCGAGAAGTTGTAGATCGGCAAGCCGATGACGATGGTGTCCGCGCGCTGCAGTTCCGATACCAGCTCGTCCGACAGGGCAAGCTGATCGCGCTGCACTTCGTCACGCTGATCGGCGGGGGTGAAGTTGGCGGCGATCCAGTCCTCGGTCAGCAGGGGCAGGGGGGTGGCCAGATCGCGGCGGATGATGCGCTCTGCGCCCAGATGCCGGACGATCCGGTCGGACAGGTCGCGGGTGGCCGATCCGGTGCGGCGGGCCGAGGCGTCGATATGCAGAATGGTCTTGGTCATGTCTTTTCGTGTCCTTCTGGTCAGGGAAATCTTGCTTGCCTCAATATGAATGTTGCACGGGCGAACAAAACTCGGATACATCAACAGTGAATGTTGGAAATTGCACAAAAGATGGCGTGTCATGGACAATTGGGATGAAGTGAGAACCGCCTATCAGGTGGCGCGTATGGGAACCGTCAGCGGCGCGGCCGAGGTTCTGGGCGTGCACCACGCCACGGTGATCCGCCATATCGACGCCATCGAGGCGCGGCTGGGGGTCAAGCTGTTCCAGCGCCACGCGCGGGGCTACACCCCGACCGAGGCCGGCGAGGACCTGTTGCGTGTGGCGCAGGCGACCGAGGATCAGTTCAACCAACTGGTCGGGCGGATGAAAGGGCGCGGCGACGATGTCTCGGGCGAGTTGGTCGTGACCTCACTGGCCTCGCTCGCGCCTTTGGTGGTGCCCACACTCAGCGAGTTTCAGAAAGCGCATCCGGGTCTGATCGTGCGGTATCTGACCGGCGACCGCCTGTTCCGGCTGGAATATGGCGAGGCGCATGTGGCCATCCGCGCCGGGGCCGCGCCGGATCAGCCGGACAATGTGGTGCAACCTTTCGTGTCGCAAGAGGTCGGGCTGTTTGCCAGCAAGGATTATATCGCGCGGCGGGGTAAGCCCTCGGACGTTTCCGAATTCGCGGATCATGGCTTTGTCGGCGCCGATGATGAAAACAGCCGCGCGCCGTTTTCGCGCTGGCTGCGCGAAAACGCACCGGCCGAGGCGATCACCTTTCGCTGTTCGGAAAACTTCACCGGGGCCGAGGCGGTTCTGGCCGGTGCGGGCATCGGTTTCATGGCCCGGTGGGAGGCTGCGCGCCACCCGGAACTGGAAGAGGTCATGGAGCCTCTGCCCGAATGGTCCGGCAAGCTGTGGCTGGTGACGCATGTGGACCTGCACCGCACCACCAAGGTGCAGGCGTTTTTACAGTATCTCAAGGAACAGGCCAAAGGCTGGCTGCCATGAGCCCACAGGCGCGCGGCCATCTGGCCATGCTGACCTTTTCGGCGCTGGTGGCGGGCAGTTTTTCGCTGGGCTCGATCATCGCCAACGAGATTGCCCCGACGGCGCTCAATGCAATACGTTTTGCAATTGCCGCGGTGGTGATCGGTGTTGCAGCCCTCGCCACCACGGGTTTTTCACGCGCGGCGGCGCAGGCCCCGTGGCGCTATCTGATCCTGGGCGGGCTGTTTGCCACCTATTTCGTCCTGATGTTTTACGGCCTGAAAACTGCGCCACCGGTCAGCGCCGCCGCGGTGTTCACCCTGACGCCGGTCATTTCGGCCTTCGCAGGTTGGGTGCTGTTGCGGCAGATCACGACGCCCCGCATGGCGCTGGCCCTGATCGTCGGCGCTGTCGGCGCGCTTTGGGTGATCTTCCGGGCGGACTGGCAGGCGTTCCGCCTGTTCGAGATCGGGACCGGAGAGGTCATCTATTTCTGGGGCTGCGTCGCACATGCGGTCTACACGCCGATGGTGCGCAAACTGAACCGGGGGGAGCCTGCGGTGGTGTTCACCTTCGGCACGCTTGTCGCGGGCTTTCTGGTTCTGCTGGTGTTCGGGTGGTCGGACATCGCCGCGACCGATTGGCTGAACCTGCCATCCATCGTCTGGCTGGGCATCTTGTACTTGTCCTTCATCGCAACAGCGGCCAGTTTCGTTCTGGTCCAGTTCTCGGCGCTGCGCCTGCCGTCGGCCAAGGTCATGGCCTACACCTATCTCGTGCCAAGCTGGGTCATCCTGTGGGAGATTGCCCTGGGCAACGGCGTGCCGACCGGCCTGATTTTGGGCGGCGTTGCCCTGACCGTCGTGGCGCTGCTGCTTTTGTTGAAGGATGAAACCCCGGCCCCGATCCGGCGCTTGTCTGATTGAGGCTTGTTTTCCGCGCCGATGCCGCGGGTGTGGTGACCGGTGCGGAATACAGTCAGGAAGGCTGAACGCGACAAGGAACCTTGAGATAGGTCAAGGTGATCATATGCAGCTTTCTCTATGCTTTTGGCACAGGAGGAATGTGCCATGTTCAATCACATCATGTTCCCGGTTGATCTGCATCTGCCGCCCGAGGTTCGCAAGGCCGCAGACGTCGCGGCCGAGATGGCCAACTGGCAAGGCGCGAAGATCACCGTTGTCAGCGTGACCGGGACCGATCCGGCTCAGACGGTTGTGGCGGTCAACGATGATTTGCGCGCGTTTGCGGATCGACTGTCCGGAAACAGCGGGACCGAGGTCGCGTTCAGAAACATCCATTCGGTCGACGTGGCTGCCGAGGTTGACGGGGATCTGGCGAAGGCGGCTGACGAGATCGGCGCGGACCTGATCATCGTGGGCACGCATGCGCCCCGGATCACCGACTATATCTTTTCAAGCCATGCGGGATATCTGGCCAAACATGCCAGCGTCTCGGTTTTTGTGGTCAGATAGCTCTAATCGTCGCCCGCAGGCAGCTCGACTTCCAGAAACCGTTCGAACGCGTCCAGATTGACCGGTTCGAACTGACCGAACCCCTGCATCCAGACCGAGGCCGCGCGCAGGGCGTCGGGTTCCAGCTTGCACCATTTCACCCGACCGCGTTTTTCCTGTGAAATCAGCCCGGCTTTGGTCAGAATGACCAGATGTTTCGAGATCGCGGCCAGCGACATCTCGAACGGCTCGGCGACGTCCGTCACGGCCATGTCATCCTCGAGCAGCATGGCAAGGATGGTGCGGCGGGTCGGGTCGGCGAGGGCTGCGAACACGGTGTCGAGGTCATTGGACATGGCCCCGCTGAACCACAGCCCCGGAGTTTGGTCAACCATTTGGTTGAATATGCGGATTCATGCCTTTTGACGTGTGGCACCGGGATTGGCCGGAAACCTGACTAGAGATTTCGAATGGAAAGTCTTTTATTATCAGTGTATTGAACTGCGACAATCCGGGCGCGCAACAGCGTTGACTCTGCGCCCCATGCCCCTTAGCACCCTACCCAAGACTGTGCGAGGGAACCGCCCGTGACCGAAGACGACCAAAAGCAGCGTATGGCGCAGCTGGAGGCCAAGATCGAGGCGGCGAAAAAGGCCAAGGCGCCGAAACCTCGTGCGGATGCTGACGTGTCCGGGGGCGAGCTTGCCTGGAGGATGGTCATCGAAATGGTATCCGGTCTGGGGATCGGATTTGGCATCGGATACGGGCTGGACAGCCTGCTCGGGACGATCCCGATCTTTCTGGTGCTGTTCACATTGCTGGGCCTTGTCGCGGGCGTGAAGGTTATGCTCCGTAGCGCGAAAGAGGTCCAAGATAAACAAATGGCGGCCAACGAACCGGCTGACCAAGACGAAAGGGACTGAACGTGGCGACCGAGACCACCGCAGCAGAAGGCAGCAGCCTGGTATTCCACCCGATGGACCAGTTCATCGTCAAGCCGTTGTTCGGCGACGGTGCGATTGCATGGTACACGCCGACCAACGTGACCCTGTGGCTGTTTCTGGCGATTGCGGCGATCTTTGCGCTGCTGGTGCTCAGCACCTCGAAGCGCGCGATCGTTCCGACCCGGATGCAGTCGGTGGCCGAACTGGCCTATGGCTTCATCTACAAGATGCTGGAAGACATCTGCGGCAAGGAAGGCGTCAAGTACTTCCCCTATGTCATGACCCTGTTCATGTTCATCGTCTGCGCCAACTTCCTGGGCATGTTGCCCATGTCCTTCACCACCACATCGCATTTCGCCGTGACCATCCCGCTGGCGCTGGCCGTGTTCCTGACCGTGACCGTTCTGGGTTTCGTCAAGAACGGCGCGGGCTTTCTGGGCCTGTTCTGGGTCTCCAGCGCACCAATGGCGCTGCGACCGGTTCTGGCGATTATCGAGCTGATCTCGTACTTCGTGCGCCCGGTCAGCCACTCCATCCGTCTTGCCGGTAACGTCATGGCAGGCCACGCCGTGATCAAGGTGTTCGCAGGCTTTGCCGCGATTGCCGCGATCTCGCCCGTGTCCGTGCTGGCGATCACCGCAATGTATGGCCTCGAGGTCCTTGTGTCCTTCATCCAGGCCTACGTTTTCACCATTCTGACCTGTGTATACCTCAAGGATGCGCTGCATCCGTCGCACTAAGGTCCGAACCCCCAAAATCGAAACTTCCAATTCGTAAGGAGATACATCATGGAAGGCGATCTCGCACACATCGGCGCAGGCCTGGCAGCAATCGGTTCCGGCGCAGCCGCAATCGGGGTGGGCAACGTTGCAGGCAACTTCCTGGCCGGCGCCCTGCGCAACCCTTCGGCGGCTGCTTCGCAGACCGCAACCCTGTTCATCGGTATCGCATTCGCAGAAGCCCTGGGGATCTTCGCATTCCTGGTCTCGCTGCTGCTGATGTTCGCCGTCTAATCTGCGGAACCTGATCCTTACGCGCAGGTGGGCCCAAGCCATAGCGGCCCGCCTGTTGTAAAGACAACGTTCCGACGGAGGACATCATGGCGACTGAACCCATTAGCGAAGAAGTAGTTGGCTCGTGCGTTGATGCCGGTGGTTCGGCCATCGGGATGCCGCAGCTCTGCTTCGATTGGTTCCCCAACCAGATTTTCTGGCTGGTCATTACGCTGGTCGTCATCTTTCTGGTCCTGTCCCGCGTGGCCCTGCCCCGCATCGCGGCAATCCTGGCTGAACGTCAGGGGACCATTACAAATGACCTGGCTGCGGCCGAAGATCTGAAGGCCAAGGCGGTCGAGGCCGAAGAGGCCTATAACAAGGCGCTGGCCGATGCCCGGTCTGAGGCACAGCGTATCGCAGCGGAAGCCCGCGCCGAAATCCAGTCTGGTCTGGATGACGCAATTGCCAAGGCGGATGCGGAAATCGCTGCAAAGGCGGCTGAATCGGAAAAGGCAATTGCCGAAATCCGTGCCGGCGCGCTGGAAAGCATTCAAGTGGTTGCCAAGGATACGGCGGCTGAACTGGTTAGCGCACTGGGCGGCGAGGCGGATGCCAAAGCCATCGACGGTGCCGTTGACGCGCAGATGAAAGGATAAGTGACATGCGGAACACTCTTGCCCTTATCCTGACCTTTGCTGCCGCCAGCCCGGCGCTGGCCGCAAGCGGCCCGTTCTTCTCGCTTGGCAACACCGACTTTGTGGTCACTCTGGGCTTCATCGTCTTCATCGCGGTCCTGTTCTACTTCAAGGTCCCCGGTATGATCGGCGGCGCTTTGGACAACCGGGCCGAGGGCATCAAGTCCGAACTGGACGAAGCCCGCGCCCTGCATGAAGAAGCGCGCACCCTGCTGGCCTCGTACGAGCGCAAGCAGCGCGAAGTTCAGACCCAGGCGGACGCTATCGTGGAAGCGGCGAAAGCAGACGCGGCTCTGGCGGCTGAGCAAGCCAAGGTCGATCTGGAAAAATCCATCGCACGCCGTCTGGCCGCTGCGCAGGATCAGATCGCATCGGCCGAGGCTTCGGCTGTCAAAGAAGTGCGCGATCAGGCGGTGTCCGTCGCGGTCTCGGCCGCAAGCGCGGTTCTGGCCAAGCAGATGACCGCAGCGCAGGCGAACAAGCTGATCGACGACTCGATCGCGGATGTCGGTGAAAAGCTGCACTGACACACCGTTTCGACGAGCGACTGAAAATGACGACCCGAGAGTTTCTTAACTTTCGGGTCTATTTTTTGTGTCACAGTTGGTCCGGAAAACAGAGGTTCCCGTTCATCGAAGCCGGGACTATACCGGTGGTGCGGGCCGTTGGATACCATTTGTGCCATCTTGGACGTTGTGGGATGGCTGGCAATGCCAGAAACGGAATGCGATCCAAAGCGGCTTTCGGAGTTGAGTGACGTAGATGACGGCAGGCGTAAGCAGGGCTGACGTGCCTGAGACGGAACAGACGGTCTCGATGAACATCGTGGGTGTGGTCAGGAACGGTGGCGACGCTCTTAGGCAGACGATTGGACAGATCGAACGATTGACGTCCTGTCTCGGTCGGTTCCAAATTGTCATCGCAACAAACGACAATACCGACGATACGGATCATACATTGGTCGACTACGCAGAGCGGTGCTCTGATATTCGTATCCTTCGGTTGGATGGGATCACAACTGACGTTTCCGAGCGGGTTGAACGCATTACTGTGGCGCGCAACGCAGTGCTGGAAGAGCTTGAAAAAAACGAACCTGGCAATGCGTTGACTTTGGTGCTGGACCTGGATGGCCCGAACGTTTGTCTGGATGAAAAGGCTGTTTTGGCAGCCGCTCGCAAGGTGGCTCCTGAATGGGACGCGTTGTTGGCGAACTCACGGCCAGCATATTACGACATCTATGCGCTGAGATGCACAGGGTGGTGCGACGAGGATGTGTGGCAGCGCATTCACAATGCGCGTAAACCTCTGTTCGGTCGAAAAAAGTGGCGCCGCAATTTGCTGAAAACGGCGATCTACGACCGCCAGTTCGATATTCCGGAAAACAGTCAGATGATACCCGTCGACAGCGCCTTCGCGGGCGCGGGTTTGTACAAGACGAAAGCGTTGAAGGGCCTGCGATACGCTTGCCGGGATGAACGGGGCAGTCTTGTCTGCGAACACGTGATGCTGCACAAGACAATGCGAGAACGCGGGGCGCGGCTGTTTATCGAACCGGCCTTAACGACAATCGCCCCGGCCGAGCATCTTGGCGAAGGAAGCGGCGCTTTGCTCCCGCCTCTTTTGATGAACCGCATTTCAGGGACCAACTGAACAATGACCAATTCTCCGATCACAGGGCAAGCCGGTGCCTTTCTGTTTGAAGCCGAGGTCATCGGGCGGCACCCGGCAAAGTATTATCTGGATGAAAGCTGCGGATATATCTGGGTGGATAGTCCGACATGGCTGGAAGAAGCGTATAGTGATGCGATCGCGCTGACGGATACCGGAATCGTCGCGCGGAACCAGATAAACATCCGCAAGGTTTCCACCATCCTTCGCGCAAACGGTCTGGCCGACGCGCGCGGCGTCGACCTTGGCGGAGGGTACGGGCTGCTGGTACGGGGCCTGAGAGATGGCGGTTTGGACTTCCACTGGTCCGACCCTTACGCCGAAAATCTGCTGGCACGAGGGTTTGAGGCCAGTGGCGGAAATTATGCGGTCGCAACTGCTTTTGAAGTGCTGGAGCATTTGCCAAACCCTTTGGAGCATATCGAAAACGCCCGAGACCAGTTTGGTTTCGATACATTGCTGTTTTCGGCGACCTGCTTCGATCCGGGCGATCTTCCGCAGCGCGACTGGTGGTATTGGGCCTTTGAAACGGGCCAGCATATCAGTTTCTTCTCAGAACAATGCCTCGACTACATGGCTGCCAAATTGGGCATGAAAAAAGTGCATCTAAGCGGGGATATTTACGCGTTCACCGCTCTGGAGAAGTTTCGGTGGCCCGACCGTTGGCGGCGACGCTTCATTGACAGAAAGTACCGCCGCGCCAGCCTGACCCAGCAGGACTATGAAGAGATGAAGCAGCGGGTGAAGGGGGCTCGTCCGGGCACTGATGCCTAGTGCACATCGGTTTCCTGCTGAAGCCGCTGCCGCGCGATTTCCTCGTTCTTCTCGGCCTTTTGCTGATCCGCCATGCAGCGTTCCACAAAGTTAAGATGCTGTTCCACCGCATCCCGCGCCTTGGACGGATCGCGCGCCTGAAGAGCGGTGTTGATGGCGCGATGCTGGTTCAGGATGGCCTCGCGCGTGGCGCGTTGCTGGAACATTATTTGCCGGTTGTAGAACACGCCCTGCCGCAGCAGGTCGTACATCGAACGCATCATATGCAGCATGATGACGTTATGGCTGGCCTCGATAATGGCCATGTGAAACTCGGCATCCAAGCGGGCCTCGTCTTCGGCGGCATTGCGGGCATGCGCGGTTTCCATCTTGTCGAAAATGGTCTGGATCACCTTCAGGTCGCTGCCGGAGCCCAGCCGCGCGGCGCGTTCCGCCGCCAGCCCCTCCATGTCGCGCCGGAATGAGAGATAATCGAACACAGCCTCGTCATGGCTGCTGAACAGGCGGATCAGGGCAGGGGCAAAAGCCGACCCCAGAACCTCGGCCACGTAAATCCCCGACCCGGCCCTGGCGGTCAGCAATCCTTGTTCCTGCAACTCGGAAATCGCCTCGCGCAGCGAGGGGCGCGAAACGCCCATCCGGTCGGCCAGTTCGCGTTCCGGCGGCAGCCGTTCGCCGGGGCGCAGGATGCCCCGCAGGATCAGCAATTCGATCTGCCGGACGACGGCATGTGACAGCTTTTCAGTCTGAACTTTGTGAAAGGGCATTGGGCGTTCCGGAATTGGTCAAATCATATGACCACGCATCCAAACCGGGTTCAAGAAGCGGGGGATATCACAAAGGCTGAAATATTAGGTCAGTATTATTGACTTTAATTGAAGCGCGCCTAGGCTGCAAAAATCCAGATCGGAGGAGCCTGATGCCCACGCACCCGTTATTCGCCACCCGCACGTCCCGCATGAAAGCCTCGGAGATTCGCGAGTTGCTGAAACTGCTGGACCAGCCGGGCATCATTTCTTTTGCGGGCGGTATCCCCGACCCGGCCTTGTTCCCGGCGGATGCCTTTGCGCAGGCCTTTCAACAGGCACTGGGCCCGGACACTCAGGCGCAAGCGCTGCAGTATTCGGTCAGCGAGGGGTATGGTCCGCTGCGCGAATGGCTGGTCGATCACATGCGGCAGATCGGCGTGGATTGCGCGCTGGATAACGTCCTCATCACATCCGGCTCGCAACAGGCGCTGGATTATCTGGGGAAGCTTTACCTGTCCCCGGGTGACACGGCTTTGGTCGGATGGCCGACCTATCTTGGGGCGATTGCCGCCTTTAACGCCTATGAGCCCCGTTTTGACCGCCTTGGCATCGACGAAAACCGGGGCGCGGCGGAATATGCCGCCGCGGCGGGAGAGGGCCGGGTCAAGTTCGCCTATCTGTCGCCCGACTTCGCCAATCCGACCGGGCAAACCGTGGACCTGCGGGGCAGAGAGGCGCTGCTGAATCTGGTCGAGGAACTGGACTGCGCCGTGATCGAAGACGGCGCTTATCAGGCCCTGCGATATGACGGCGCGCCAATCCCGCCTGTTCTGGCGCTGGAACTGGCGCGCAAAGGGTCGATCGAGGCGTGCCGTACGATCTATTGCGGCAGCTTCTCGAAAACCCTGTCCCCCGGTCTTCGGATGGGCTGGGTGGTTGCGGCCAAGCCGATCATTTCGCAACTGGTTCTGATGAAACAGGCAGCCGATTTACACTCGGCCACGATCAATCAGATGGCAGTGCATCAGGTGGCGCAGGCCTGTTTTGACACGCACATCCCCAAAGTGCGTCAGGCCTACCGTGCGCGGCGCGATGCCATGCTGGCGGCGCTGGGGGCGCATATGCCAGATGGTGTTCAATGGACCCGGCCCGAAGGCGGTATGTTCATCTGGATGACCCTGCCGGTCGGGACCAGCGGGGGTGATCTGCTGGCCCGGGCTTTGGACACGGTCAAGGTCGCCTTTGTGCCGGGGCAGGCCTTTTTCCCCGATGGCAGCGGTGCCAATACTCTCCGCCTGAGTTTCTCGAACTCGGACGAGGACACGATCCGCGAGGGCATCCGCAGGTTGGGTGTGCTGCTGCGCGACTGACGGAAAGGTTCTGTTAACCATATTGCCCCATAGCTGGCGGCATGATCCGTTATCTGCCCCTTCTGCTGCTGGCCGCCTGTTCGGCTGGCACGCCTTACTTCCGCGATCAGCCCGCCACGCGTATCGCCGTGAACGGCAGTGTCTTTGACGTGCGCGTCCGCGACGAACTGGCTGAGGCGGTGCGTGTGAACCCGCAATACGCCCCGCGTCTGGGGCCGATCCGGGACCGGGCCGCAGTAGCCATGGCGCAGGTTTCGGGCTGTCCGATCCTCGATGTGCTGGGCGACGCGGCCGTGACGGTGGGTGTTTTAGGGTGCGACCGCGAGTTGGGGGAAAAGCTGATTTTCGGCGCGCTGCTCCGCCGCCCGTATGAATGCGTGAATTACGGCTATTCCGGCGGTTACGGCTATCAGGTCTTCGAATGTACGCCCTATTGAGATACGTGAGGCCGCGCGTAGTTTCGCCAAGATGTTGTGGATAACTTGGCCCAATATCCTATATCCTGCGCAATCACGTTGACACCTCCCCCCTCCGTTGCGCAGACTTCATAGCCAGAGGAATCATACCAAGAGCAGCCATTGCGCTTTAGCAAACTCAAACTGACCGGCTTTAAAAGCTTTGTGGACCCGACTGATCTGATCATCGCGGACGGGCTGACCGGTGTTGTGGGTCCCAATGGCTGCGGCAAGTCCAATCTGCTGGAAGCGCTGCGCTGGGTGATGGGGGAAAACCGCCCCAAATCCATGCGCGGCGGCGCGATGGAGGATGTGATTTTTGCCGGGGCCGCTACCCGGCCCGCGCGCAACTTTGCCGAGGTGGTCCTGACCATGGACAACTCGGAACGGCTGGCACCTTCGGGCTTCAATGACGCGGACCAGCTTGAGATTGTGCGCCGCATCACCCGCGACGTGGGAAGCGCCTATAAGACCAACGGCAAGGATGTTCGCGCCCGCGATGTGCAGATGCTGTTCGCCGACGCCTCGACCGGCGCGCATTCACCGGCGCTGGTGGGTCAGAACCGCATCGCCGAGCTGATCAACGCCAAACCCCGCGCCCGCCGCCGTATTCTGGAAGAGGCTGCGGGCATCTCGGGGCTCTACCAAAGGCGTCACGAGGCCGAGTTGAAGCTGAAAGGCACCGAGGCCAACCTGACCCGCGTTGATGACGTGTTGGAACAGTTGGGCGGCCAACTGGCGCAACTGGCCCGTCAGGCCCGTCAGGCTGCGCGCTACCGCGAGATTGGCGAGCAATTGCGTCAGGCCGAAGGGATGCTGCTCTATCGCCGCTGGAAGGAGGCCGACATGGCCCGTCAGGCGGCTGAAGAAAAGCTGCGCGAGCGGCTCACCGAAGCCTCGCGTGCCGAAGCCGCCGCCCGCGAAGCGGCCGCCAAACGTGCCGGGATTGAAGAAACCCTGCCGCCCCTGCGCGAGGAAGAGGCCATCGCCGCCGCCGTGCTGCAGCGCCAGCAGGTGCAGCGCGATCAGCTTTCGGATCAGGAAACCCGCGCGCGCCAGACCATCGAGACGCTGACCAACCGTATCCAGCAACTGGCCAATGATATTGAACGCGAAACCGGTCTGAACCGGGATGCCGGGCAGATGATCGAACGGCTGGAATGGGAGGCCCGCGAACTGGCCAAGGCCGCCGAGGGCCATGACGAGAAGGTCGCCGAGGCCGCCGAGATTGCCCGCGAGGCGGCTGCGGTTCTGCAGGATCGCGAGGATCACCTGTCGCAACAGACCGAGGATATGGCCCGTCTGGTCGCCCGCCACCAATCGGCACAGCGTTTGGTTGAGGACAGCCGGAAAACTCTGGCCCGCTCCGAAGGTGAGGAGGAAAAGGCCCGCCTTGCCGTGGATGAGGCGAAGTCCGCCCTGACCCGCGCCACTGAGGCGTTTGAGGCGGCGCAGGACGGCGAAGAAGAAGCCCGCGAAGCCGCCGAAGCCGCCGAAGAAGCGCTGGCCGCCGCCGATGAATTGCGCAACGAGACTCAGGCGCGCGAGGCCGAAGCCCGTGCTCAACGCTCTGAAGCCGAGGGCGAGTTGGGGGCCATTCGTGCCGAAACGACGGCGCTGGCGAAATTGGTCGAGCGCGACACGGCTGAAGGCGGCCAAGTGCTGGACCTGCTGCGCGTTGCCCCGGGCTATGAAAAGGCTTTGGGGGCGGCGCTGGCCGACGACCTGCGCGCGCCGCTGGTCGAAGGCGATGGACCCTCGGGCTGGGTGCAGGTCGCCGGCTATGACATCGACCAGCCTTTGCCCGATGGGGCCGAGCCGCTGGCCCTGCATGTGTCGGGCCCGGACCGCCTGAGCCGCCGGATCGCGCAGATCGGGCTGGTCGACGCAGATCAGGGCGCGCGGTTGCAGGCGTCGCTGAAACCCGGTCAACGGCTGGTCTCGCGCTCGGGCGATCTGTGGCGCTGGGACGGGTTCCGCGCCTGGGCCGAGGATGCGCCAAGTGCGGCAGCCCTGCGGCTGGAACAGCTAAACAAGCTTGAGGCGCTGAAACAGGAACTGTCCCGGACCGAGGCACAGGCCGAAGGGGCCCGCGCCGCGCACGAGGTCTTGTCGCAGCAACTGGCCGATGTGACCGAAGCCGACCGCCGCTCGCGCGAAGCGCGCCGCGCTGCCGATCAGCGCATGGCCGAAACCGCGCGGATGCTCAGCCGGGCCGAGGCGGATCGCAATCTGGCGCAGGGCAAGCTGGAAACCCTGACACTGGCCGTGGACCGCCACAAGGATGACGCCATGTCCGCCCGTGCGCAGCTGCGCGAAGCCGAGGGAGCGTTGAACAGCCTGGGCAATCTCGACAGCGCCCGCGCGCAGGTCGAGGACATCAAACAGACGGTCGAGGCGGCGCGGATCACCATGCTGACCCACCGCTCGACCCATGATGAATTGCGCCGCGAGGGCGAGGCACGGACCCGGCGCTCGCAAGAAGTGACCAAGGACCTCAGCGGCTGGAAACACCGGTTGGAGACCGCCGAGAAGCGGATTTCCGAATTGGCCGAGCGCAAGGAAGGCTCGGAAGAGGAACTCTCGGAAGCCATGGCCGCCCCCGGCGAAATCGCCGAGGCGCGCGAGGAACTGAACGAGCTGATCGAAACCGCCGAGACCCGCCGCGCCGAGGCCGCCGACAAGCTGGCCAAGGCCGAGACCCAGCAGCGCGAGGTTGTTCTGGCCGAGAGGGATGCGGAACGTCTGGCCTCGGAAGCGCGCGAAAGCCGCGCCGCGGCTGAGGCGCGGTGCGATGCCGCCAAGGAAAGCGTCACCGCCGCAGCGGAACGGATTGCCGAGGATCAGCAACTGACCCCGAACCAGTTGCTCAACCAGTTGGACGTGAACCCCGACCAGATGCCTGCCGCCGACGCGTTGGAGGCCGAGGTCAACCGCCACAAACGCCAGCGCGACGCGATGGGCGCGGTGAACCTGCGCGCCGAAGAGGACAGCAAAGAGGTTCAGGACGAATTCGACACGCTGAACAGCGAAAAGGCCGATCTGGAAGAGGCCATAAAAGCCCTGCGCAGCGGTATCGCCAGCCTCAACCGCGAAGGGCGCGAGCGTTTGCTGACGGCGTTTGAACAAGTGAATTCGAACTTTGCGATGCTGTTCAAACACCTGTTCGGCGGTGGTGAGGCCAATCTGGTCATGGTCGAAAGCGACGATCCGCTGGATGCCGGTCTGGAAATCATGTGCCAGCCGCCGGGCAAGAAGCTCTCGACCCTCAGCCTGTTGTCGGGCGGCGAACAGACCCTGACTGCAACGGCGCTGATCTTCGGTGTCTTCCTCGCCAACCCCGCGCCGATCTGTGTACTGGACGAGGTCGACGCGCCGCTGGATGACGCCAACGTCACCCGTTTCTGCGACCTGCTGGATGAGATGTGCCGCCAGACCGACACCCGCTTCCTGATCATCACCCACCACGCGGTGACGATGGCGCGGATGGACCGGCTGTTCGGCGTGACGATGCAGGAACAGGGCGTCAGCCAGTTGGTCTCGGTCGACCTGAAAAAAGCCGAGCAGATGGTCGCCTGAGCCATCACCGCAACGTTACGCCTGTTGCAGCGCGGTTCAGGCTAAACTGCCCGCATGACCCGCTTTCTGATCCTTGCCTTGCTGACCGCCGGTCCGGCCCTGGCCGCCGAATGGCCCACCAAACCCGGAGACGTCCCCCTGTCGCCCGAAGAGCTGGATGCGCTGGCCGGACGCACGCTGACTTTCTATGACGATGGGCAGTCGAAATTTTCCGATGACGGGGCCTATTCCTACACCTATTCCGCTGCCAATGGCGGCGGTACGGCATTCGGCACTTATTCCATCGCCGAGGACGGCAGCGTCTGCATCGCCTACCGCAACGGGTTCAGCCGATGCGATCTGTATGTGCGCAGCGGAGAGAGGTTGATCCTGATTGACGAGAAAGGGGATCGCTATCCGGTAAGGCCGGAGTAGTGCGAACATGAGCCTCAGATACCGATAGTCCCTTCAACTCGGGTGATAAAGTTGCGAGACTGTGTTCGTGACCGCGTCAGGCAATCGCCCAGCAAAGGACATACTTCGTGACTGAAGACACCAGACTCGCCCGTGGAATGAAACTCGGATCGCATGGTCGCCAGCAAAAGGACGGTGTTCTTACAATTCGCACCATTGCGATGCCTGCGGATACCAACCCGGCCGGAGACATCTTTGGCGGCTGGCTGATGTCGCAGATGGATCTGGCTGCGGGCAATATGGCGGCGCGTGTGGCGCAGGGGCGTTCGGCCACGGTCTCGGTCGAGGCCATGCAGTTTCTGCAGCCGGTCAAGGTTGGGGATGAGGTGACCCTCTATGCGGCGCTGACGCATGTCGGGCGCACATCCATCCGTATTCATGTGGATGTCTGGGCGCGTCCACGGCAATCGCAGAATGGGAAAAAGGTAACCGAAGCCGAATTCGTTTTTGTTGCGTTGGACGAAAACGGCGCGCCACGCCCGGTCTTTGCGGACGATTAAGGGCTATAACCTGTTCAACAACTCCGCCGTCGGCCACGCATCCGCAGGTAACCCCAGCCGCACCTGCTCGGCCTGAACCGCAGCGCGCGTGCCAGCCCCCAGAATGCCGTCGATCTTGCCCACGTCATACCCGCGTGCCTGCAGCTTGCTTTGCAACTGCTTCATCTGGGCCCCCGAAAGGCCCGGCGCCGGGTTGCCCGCGTCGTAAATCTGCGCGCCCTCGAGCCGGGTGCCGAAATAGGCGGCGGTCAGGACATAGACAAAACTTTGGTTCCATTCGAAATAGACGTCGAAGTTCGGGTAGGCCAGAAAGGCCGGCCCCTTGTGCCCCTGCGGCAGGATCAGCGAGGCGGGCAGGTTGGCCAGCGACCCGCTGCGGGCCTGTACGCCCATCGCTTGCCATTCGGAGACCGGGCGCGGTTTGCCGGGGCCGGACTGGGACCAATCCATCTGCGCCGGCACCGTCACTTCCTGCAACCACGGTTGGCCCGGTTGCCAACCCAGATGCGACAGCATCTTGGCCCCCGACATCAGTGCATCCGGGGCCGAGGTTTTTAGCGAGACCTTGCCATTGCCGTCGCCATCGACGCCGTTTTCCAGAATGTCGCGCGGCAGCATCTGGACCATGCCGATCTCACCAGCCCAGGCACCGGTGGTGCGGGCGGGGTCGAAATTGCCCTGGCTGTACAGCTCAATCGCGGCGAAGATTTGCGGGCGGAACAGCTCGGGGCGGCGGCAGTCATGGGCCAGCGTCACCAGCGCGTTGCGGGTGTTGAAATCGCCCTGAAAGGACCCGTAATCGGTCTCGAACGCCCAAAAGGCCAGCAGCACCCCACGCGAGATGCCGTATTCCTGTTCGATCCGGTCGAACACCGCGTCGTACTTGCCCGACATGGCCTTGCCCCGGTCGATCCGGTTTTGCGAGATCAGGCGGCGGGAGAATTCGATGAACGGTTTCTGGAACACACCCTGCGCCCGGTCGGCTTTGAGCACGGCGCCATCCTGCTGCACACCGTTGAAGAAGGCATTCACGGTGTTTTTGTCATAGCCCTGCTGGACCGCCTCGGCCTTCAGCCCTTTGACGAAGGAATTGAACCCGCCCCCGCATTGGGCAACAGCGGGCGAGGCGAGCAGGGCAGCGGCGACAACGCCAGAGAGAATGCGCATGGACAGGTCCGTTATAGAAAAAAGCTGACCCCAACCGACACTGACACGAGAGCAAGCGCAAGCCCCCAGACGCGCCACAGCATGCCGCATGCGCGGAAAATTTCCTTTGCGCCGATTTCGCGGGGGGCGTCACCGTTGACCCAAGCCAGATCGCGGACCTGCCCGTCATAGCTGCGCGGCCCGGCCAGGGCGACGTTCAGGGCGCGGGCCATGGCGGCCTCGGGCCAGCCTGCGTTGGGGGAAACGTGGTGAGTGGCGTCCGTGACGATACCTCGCCAGAGGCGCCACTGACCGGACAAAGCGACGATCATCCCGCAGGTCAGGCGGGCCGGGATCAGGTTCAGCAGGTCGTCGAACCGGGCCGAGGCCCAGCCGAACTCGCGGTATTTGTCGTTGCGGTAGCCGATCATGCTGTCCGCCGTATTGACGGCCTTGTAGATCAGAATGCCGGGCAGACCGGCGATCAGAAACCAGAACGCAGGCGCGATGACCCCGTCGCTGAGGTTTTCCGCCGCGCTTTCGATGGCAGACCGCGCGACCTGAGCCTCGGTCATGACCCGCGTGTCGCGCGAGACGATACGCCCGACCATAGCGCGGCCTTCGGGCAGCGAGGATTGCAGGGCTGTACCCACGTCCCGCACATGCGTGACCAGCGATTTCTGTGCCAGCAGGATGGCGCAGATCAACACCTCGGCCACCGGTCCCAACAGGGCCAGTGCCCACCCAACGATCCCGGCCGTCAGGATCAGAACAAGCAGAACCGCCACGCCCTTGATCCGCCGCCGCGCGCCGTGGTTGAGGCGCGTATCCAGCCAGCCGATCCAGTTGCCAATGACCACTGCCGGGTGCTTGACGCGGGACCACAGCCAGTCGGGTTCGCCCAAAGCGGCGTCAAGGCACAGGGCGCAGGCCAACAGCAGCGCGGTGCTCACAGTGCGGCCTCCAACCGGTGCCAGCCGTCCGAGGGGGGCAGGCCGAGGCGCAGATAGGTATGGGAATAGGGGAAGACGCGGCTCCAGATATGGGCGTGGGCCAGACGGTCCTGCCAAGTGGCGGCGTTGTCGACCTCGTAGAGGCGGAACAGTGTCGTGCCGCCGATCAGGGTCGCGCCTTTGCCGGTGATCAGGGCATCCAGCCGCGCGGCCTCATTCACCAGTTGGGCGCGAGTCGTGTCCGCCCAAACGGTGTCACGCAGCGCCTGCGTGCCAATGCGCAACGCCGGGCCGGACACCGCCCAGGGGCCGGTCAGATCGTTCAGGCGGGCGATCAGATCGGGATGGCCGATGGCAAACCCCAGCCGCAGCCCCGCCAGCCCCCAGAACTTGCCGAAACTCTTGAGCACGATCACTCCGGGTTGCTGCGCCAGATGGATCAGCGAGGCGTCGGGGCTTATGTCACAAAAGCTTTCGTCAATCACCGTCAGCGGCGCGTCGGCATCCAAGGCCTGCCAGACCCGCCCGTCGGGATTGTTCGGGTGCACGATAACGCGGGCGTCGGCGGGGCCTTGCCCGGTTACGTGCCAGCCCTGTGCCGTGAAAGCGGCTGCATGTTCGTTGTAGGTCGGCGCGGTGATCTGCACACGGCCCGGTTCGGCCAGCGCAGGAAGGCGCGCGATCAAGGCCGAGGCCCCGGGCGCGGGCAGAATCGCGGCCCCGTCAGGCACGTGCCAGAAGCTGCGCGCCGCGACCGACAGGCGCTCAAACGCGCCATGGTCGGGCAGCTCCGTCCAGTCCGAAGGTTGCAGGCCGGTAACCTCATAGGGATGCGGGTTGATCCCGGTCGACAGGTCGATCCAATCGCTGCGCGCGCCGCCATAGCGGGCCATGGCCCCGTCCAGCCCGCCGCCGTGATCGCGAATGCTGCGCGGGTTCAATCTGTCGTCCTGTTCCACCATTTGCCCTGCCGGAATCGCCGTGTTGGCCTGCTTCAAGCGGATTTTTGCCGCCCATACAAGCGAATCCGCCCGATCACAGCCCTGTGCGGGTGTCGTTAACACTTTGTTAAGGAAATCGCGTGATCACGGATCACAGGGGTCGGCACCAATCACCCTATCACGTGCCGAGGTTGTTGCAAATGAAAGTACTGATTGTTGAGAGTAACCCCGACCTTGGTCGGGTCTGGCAGCGGCATCTGCAAAGGCAGGGGGCCGAGGTCACACTGGTGGAAACGCAAGAGGCCGCGATCCTTGCGCTATATGGCGCGGATTTCGATATCATCGTGCTGGATCTGGTTCTGGAAACCGGCAGCGCGCTGGCTGTGGCCGACTTCGCCAGCTATCGCCGCCCCGAGGCGCGGGTGATTTTTGTCACCAACACCACCTTTTTCTCGGACGGGTCGATCTTTGCCCATAGTCCAAACGCCTGTGCCTATGTGCAAAGCGGAACGCCGCCAGAGGATCTGGCGGCGATGGTCGAACATTACGCGGCGGGCCGCTGATCCCGCCTATGGGGTTCGTGATAGTCCAGAACCGGGTTCGTCGGGATGATCCGGTGCGGATTGATGCTGTCATGGCTGTAATGATAGTGGCGCACGATGTGGGTCATATTCACTGTCTGTGCGACGCCCGGCCACTGGTACAATTCGCGGGTATAGGCCCACAGGTTCGGGTAATCGACCAGCCGCCGCCGGTTGCATTTGAAATGCAGGTGATAGACCGGATCGAACCGGATCAGTGTGGTGAACAGCCGCCAGTCGGCCTCGGTCAGGCGATCCCCCATCAGGTAGCGGTTTTGCGCCAGCCGCGCATCCAGCCAGTCCAGCGTGTCGAACAGGGGGTCAACGGCGGCGTCATAGGCCTGTTGGCTGGTGGCGAAGCCTGATTTGTAAACGCCATTGTTCACGTCGGAATAGATGCGGGCGTTGACCACTTCGATCTCATAGCGCATCGCTTCGGGCCAGTAATCGTCAGTGTTGCCGGTGATGCCGTCGAAAGCCGAGTTGAACATGCGGATGATTTCCGAGCTTTCGTTCGAGACAATCGTTTCCTGCTGCTTGTCCCACAGGATCGGAACCGTCACACGGCCCGAATAGGTCGGGTCGGCCTTGGAATAAATCTGATGGGCAAAGTCCAGCCCATAAAGGTCATCGCCCGTGGCCCCGTTGGTATCGGTCTCGAAGGTCCAGCCCTTGCTCAGCATGTCCGGATGCACGACGGACACCGAGATATGGTCGCTCAGGTCCTTCAACACGCGGAATATCAGCGTGCGGTGGGCCCAAGGGCAGGCGTGGCTGACATAGAGGTGATAGCGCCCGGCTTCGGCTCCGAATCCGCCCTTTCCCGATGGGCCTGCGCTGCCATCGGCGGTCAGCCAGTTGCGAAACTGTGCGGCGCTGCGTTTGAACGCCCCACCGGTGGATTCGGTGTCATACCAGGTGTCGTGCCATTCGCCGTCGACCAACAGGCCCATATCAAGTCCTCCGCATCTGTGTTTGAGCAAAGATAGGCCGGTGTTCCGCCTGTTCCTATGGCACCGCCCGCGCACCGGGCCTGCGCCCACGCACAGCCCGTGCCTGGGATGTCTACGCCACAGCAGGCGGGCAAGCGCAGCTATGTGATGTGGTTTACTGGATTTTTACAATCATTCCGGCACAATAAGGGGGTGTGAGCGGGGGAATAGATTTATGAGTACCTATGTTTCAAAGGAAATAAGCGCGGAATTGGATGCCGCGCGAATCGCCGGCCTGAAAAAGACCAGCCGTTTGCGGGTCGAATTGGGCGACAATACGTTCAAAATCCTCAAACTGTGGAAGGACGGGTTTTCGGTCGAGGCTGAAACGACCCCACGCCTGCGCGGGCTGGTCGATATTTATGACGGGGCCAACCACCTCTACCAATGCCTGATCATCGCGGATGAGGAAGAAGGCGGCGAGATGCGTTACGAATTCAAGCGCAGCACCGCCGCCCATGACAAAGCCCCGCTGGATTTCTACCGCGCCCCGGACGCACCGATTGCGCTGTTGGGGTACGAGGATTAGGGGCGGGTTTCGACCAGCCTTATTTTGCGTCGCTTATTGTAAATCGCCAAAGGCGGTTTTCAGCCGTTTGCAGGCCTCTTCCACCCGCGCGCGCTGGGTGGCCAGATTGAACCGCTCAAAGTTCTCCCCGCCCGCGCCAAACCCGGGGCCGGGAGAGGTCGCGATCCGTGCGTCCTCGCGCAGGCGGCGCACAAACTCGGGGTGATCCATCCCGGTGCCCGAGAAATCGACCCAGGCCAGATAGGTCGCCTGCAGGGGCATCGACCACAGGCCGGGAATCCCGGCGATGGTGGCATCGAACAGTTTCCGGTTGGACTCCAGATGGGCGACCTGCTCATCGACCCATTTCGCGCCTTCAGGCGAATAGGCGGCGGTGATCATCGCCACACCCAGCGCGCTTGGGTCGTAATCCAGCGTTTGCAACCGGTGGCGCATCTCAGCCCGCAGCTTGGCGTCCGGGATAATCATGTTTCCGGTGCGCTGACCTGCGATGTTGAACGTCTTGGACGCGGCGGTCAGCGTCACGGTCCAGGGGCGCGCGTCGGGGGCGGCCACATCCATCGGCACGAAACTATGGCCGGGGTAAACCAGATCGTGGTGAATCTCGTCCGATACCAGGATCAACCCGTTGCGCTCGGCAAACGCCGCCACTGCGCGCAGTTCGTCCGGCGTCCAGACCCGGCCCGAAGGGTTCTGAGGGGAACACCAAAGCAGCAGCTTTTCCGACCCGTCCAGTCGCGACTGTGCATCCTCCAGATCAAGGCCATAGCTGTCGCCTTCGCGCACCAGCGGGCATTCGACCACGCGGCGGCCCGCCTTGTTCACTTTGTGTGCGAACTCGTGATAGACGGGGGTGAAAATCGCCACGCCATCGCCGGGCTCACTCCAGACGTCGATGCACAGGGCAATCGCGTTGCCTAGGCCCTGCGAGGTCAGAATCCAATCGGTGTCGACCTCCCAATTGTGGCGGGTCTTCATCCACCACTGGATCGCGTTCAGATAATCCGGGTGCATCCACGAATAGCCAAACGCGCCATGATCTGCCGCTTTCCGCACCGCTTCGATCACGCAGGGCGCGGTGGCATAGTCGGAATCGGCTGTCCACATGGCCAGCCCGTCCTCGGGCGAGACGCCGTAGAGCCGCTCCATCTTGTCCCATTTCGAAGAGTTGGTGCCCCGGCGGTCGATCAGGTCGTTGAAAGTCATGTCATCTCCATCTGTCGGGGCGAAAGCTAACCACAAATCCATCAGGTGCAAGGGGGCCGTTGCGGTGGCGGGCGCGATGGCCTAAATCAGCCTCATGAAACGCACTATTTTGATCCATCCCGACCCCCGCCTGAAAAAGGTCTGCGCGCCGGTGGCCGATATCACCGACGATCTGCGCAAACTGGCCGATGACATGCTGGAGACGATGTATGACGCGCCCGGCATCGGCCTCGCTGCGCCCCAGATCGGCGTGCTGGACCGGCTGATCGTGGTGGATTGCGTCAAGGAAGAGGGCGAGGCCCCGCGCCCGCTGGTGATGTTCAACCCCGAGGTCATCGCGGCCTCGGACGAAACCAGCGTCTACGAGGAAGGCTGCCTGTCGATCCCCGAGCAATATGCCGAGGTCACGCGCCCGAAAGTGGTGGATGTGACGTGGCTGGACCGTGATGGCAATCTGCAGCAAGAGACTTTCGATGGCCTCTGGGCCACCTGCGTGCAGCACGAGATCGATCATCTGAACGGCAAGCTGTTCATCGACTATCTCAAGCCGCTCAAGCGCCAGATGATCACGCGCAAGATGCAGAAGCTCAAGCGTGAGAAGGCCCGCGCATGACGGTGCGGACCTGCCTGCCATGGCCCGATAAACGCCTGCGGACCAAGGCCGAGGACGTCACCGAAATCACCGACGACATCCGC
This sequence comes from Ruegeria sp. F5, assembly GCF_056533845.1. Taxonomy (NCBI): domain Bacteria; kingdom Pseudomonadati; phylum Pseudomonadota; class Alphaproteobacteria; order Rhodobacterales; family Roseobacteraceae; genus Ruegeria; species Ruegeria sp. F5. The sequence goes on from NZ_JBQFOU010000014.1 coordinate 85,971, forward strand.
GCCATCTGGAACGACATGATCGACACTATGGAGGCGATGCCGGGTGTCGGCCTTGCCGCGCCCCAGATCGGGGTGATGCTGCGGCTGGCGGTTGTGGATGGCTCGACCGAGCGGGGCCGCGCCGTGCGGCTTGCGAACCCCGAGATCCTGCACAGTTCCATCGAACTGCGCGAACATGATGAGGCCAGCCCGAACTTGCCCGGTGTCTCGGCCAAGGTGAAGCGCCCGCGGGCCGTTACGGTCAAATTCCTCAACCAACACGGCCAGATCGACCGCCGCGATTTCGTAGGGATCGAGGCGACCAGCGTGCAGCACCAGATCGACCATCTGAACGGGCGGATGTATTTCGACCGGCTCAGCAAGGTCAAACGCGACATGCTGCTGCGCAAGGCCAGAAAGCAGGGGTAGCGATGCGCGTCGTGTTCATGGGAACGCCCGATTTCTCGGTCCCGGTGCTGGATGCGCTGGTCGGGGCCGGGCATGAGATCGCCGCGGTCTACTGCCAGCCCCCGCGCCCGGCGGGACGGGGCAAAAAGGACCGCCCGACACCGGTGCATGCGCGCGCTGACGCGCTGGGTCTGGCCGTTCGGCACCCGGTTTCGCTGAAATCTGCCGAAGAACAGCAAGCCTTTGCCGCGCTGAATGCCGATGTGGCCGTGGTCGTGGCCTATGGTCTGATCCTGCCCCAGCCGGTTCTGGACGCGCCGACCCATGGCTGCCTGAACATCCATGCCAGCCTGTTGCCGCGCTGGCGGGGGGCTGCGCCGATCCACCGCGCGATCATGGCAGGCGATGCGCAGACCGGCATCTGCATCATGCAGATGGAGGCCGGGCTGGACACTGGCCCCGTTCTGCTGCGCGAGGTAACCGATATCGGGACTGAGGAAACGACGGCGCAACTGCATGACCGCCTGTCGATCATGGGGGCCGGACTTATCGTTGAGGCGTTGAACAAACTGCCCGGCCTGACCCCCGAACCGCAGCCCGAGGACGGCGTGACCTACGCCGCCAAGATCGACAAATCCGAGGCGCGGATCGATTGGTCGGCCCCCGCCGCCGAAGTTGACCGGCAGATACGCGGTCTTTCCCCGTTTCCCGGCGCATGGACCGAATTTGAGGGCGACCGGATCAAACTGCTCGCCTCGCGGCTGGCCGAAGGGCAGGGCGCTCCGGGCGAGGTGCTGGACGGCACTCTGCGCGTGGCGTGTGGCACCGGCGCGGTCGAACTGCTGCGCTTGCAAAGGGCGGGCAAAGGCGCGCAGGATAGGGAAACTTTCCTGCGGGGCTGGCCCATCCCGGTCGGCACTCGCCTGACTTCGGAGTAAGCAGATGTTCCTGATCCTGATGGGCACCGTGGTGATTGCCGGGATCGTGGGCTATCTGTCCGAGACGACCGGCTTTACCCATAACGGCTATCTGCAATCGATCATCATCTGTGTGGGCGGGGCCTTCCTGTTCTATTTCCTCCGTATCATGTTCGGCATCAGCTTCGGCCCGCCGGGGCTGGACGCGGTGCTGTCCTCAATCGGCGCGCTGATCATCGTGCCGACGCATTGGAGGAAATGACGTGCCCATCGTCACCGTGATCGTTATTGGGGCCGCTGTCGGCTTCCTCGCCACCCGCCTGATGCGGATTGAGGCGGACATCCGCACCACCATGCTGATCGGTATCGTCGGCGCGCTGGTGGCGGAGGCCCTGTTTCGAAACGTCCTGGGTTGGTATTCGGGCTTTACGGGCTCGGTTTTGGGCGCACTACTCGTGATCTGGATTCGGCAGGTTTGCACCCGCCGTCGACCTTAACGGAATTCGCAGATTTCTGCCGATCCCAGCTGAGGGGCGGTGCGGGTCGTCATGTCGAACCTGTTGGCCTCGGACGCCGTCATCCAGTGCATCTCATCCTCGGATGCGGCGTCCAGCGTGAACCAATAGAAGTCCGGGTCCGCGCCGATATCTTCGAAATAGTCGAGGTATCGGTCGTGTTCCGGGTGATCCTCGGGCAGGTCTGCGGCGACATAGCCCCCACCACCCCAGCTGTGGACACCGACGCAGGCGCCGGGTTCCAGCACGCGCCGGTTGCCCGCCAGAAACAGGTCCGTTCCGCCCGAGGCAACCAGCCCGTCGGATGGCACCACCGTATCGAACCCTTCCTGCCGCACCACGCGGCTGAAGACGACGTTGGCGTCATCATCGACCGAGCCTTCGATATTCTGCAGCACCAGTGTTCTGATCTCGGGGTTTTCGTCGATCACCTCCTCAAAGGCGCTTAGGGTTCTGTGGTCGATCGTGCCGGTTGCGACGATCCGATCCCCGTCGGCGGTGAAGCTGATCGGCGTGTACGGGTCCGCGCAGGCCACCAACAGCGACAAGGCAGCCGGACAGAGAAATCGGAGGGTCATTGGCATCTTTCTTTCCTTACCCTAGCTCCGCGGCGGCCGCGCTTTGTAGACCGGCAACTGCCAGCCAAACAGCAGCGATCCCGCACGCAGCGCCCAGCAGGTCAAGGCGCATAATCCCAGCGCGGGCAGGCCTTCGAGCCCCAGACGCGTCACCAGCACCGCCATCAAGGCGCCGGCAAACGCGCACGAGACGTAAAGCTCGCCCTGTTTCAGCACCAGCGGCACCTCGTTGCAGACCACGTCGCGCATCAGCCCGCCCAGACAGCCCGTGGTGACCCCCATCAGCACCACGATGATGCCGGACTGGCCCAGCGAAAGGGCCGCGCCCGTGCCAGCCGCGACTGCAATGGACAGGGCGAAACTGTCCAGCCAGATCAGCCAATTGTACCGGCTTTCCACCAGATGTGCGGTGAAAAAGACCAGCACCGCCGCACCAACCGCGATCAGGATGTAATCCGGCTGGCCGACCCAGAAAACCGGGTGCCGGTCCAGCAGCAGGTCACGCACCGTGCCGCCGCCAACTGCCGTCAGGCAGGCGATGAAAGCAAAGCCCACCAGATCAAGCTGCGCCCGGCTGGCCACCAGCGCGCCGGTCAGCGCGAAGACCAGAACCGAGGCATAGTCCAGCAGGGCAAGCCCGCTCACGCCTGCGCCTTTTTCGGTTTGAACGGAGCCATGCCCGCCCGGGCCAGTTCATCGGCCTTTTCGTTTTCGGGGTGGCCCGCGTGGCCCTTGACCCATTCCCAGGTGACATCGTGCCGGGTCTGCGCCTCATCCAGCCGCTGCCACAGATCGACATTCTTGACCGGCTTCTTGTTCGAGGTTTTCCAGCCGTTCTGCTTCCACCCGAAAATCCACCCCGTCACGCCGTTCTTCACATACGCGCTGTCGGTGACGACGGTGATGGTCGAAGGGCGTTCGAGCGTCTCAAGCGCGCTGATCGCCGCCAGCAATTCCATGCGGTTGTTGGTGGTTTCGGCCTCACCGCCGTTCAGTTCGCGTTCCTTCAGAACGGTCTCGCCATCCATCGCGCGCAGCAGCACGCCCCAGCCACCAGGGCCGGGATTGCCGGAGCAGGCGCCATCGGTATAGGCAAACAGCTCAGGCATGGGCCAGCACCAGAATGAACCCGTCATAAGACCCGGCCAGACCTTTGCCAACGCCGGTCGTGACCTGATTGATGGTGAACCCGACCCGGGCCAGCGCGTCCTCAATCTCGGTCTGTGAGTAATAGGTGTAGTAGCGGTCCAGTTCGTCGCGGTGCTCTCCGCTTCCCAGTTTCAGGCCGAGGAAGAAGATGCCCTTGGGCTTCAGGGCCCGGTGGATTGCGGCCAGATGCCGGGGAAAATCTGCGCGCGGGGCATGAAGCAGGGAAAAGCTGGCATAGACGCCGTCAAATTCCGCCACTTCGGTGACGTCATCAAACGTCCCCAGATGCGCTTCGATACCACAGTCGCGGGCATGGTCGATAAAGGCCGGGGTCGCATCCAGCGCGCGCACCTTTAGCCCTGCACGCTGAAAAAACGCGCTGTCGGAACCGGGGCCGGACCCCAGATCCAGCACGTAACCGCCCGCGACAACTGCGTCGGCAAAGCCTGTGCGCGCCTTTAGTTGTTCGGCGGGCAGAGGGATGCTCAGGTATTCGGACACACGCTTGGTATAGGCATTGATCGTTTTCTGATCGGTCACAGGTACACTCCGACAGACAGGCACAGGATGACGATGGCGGTCAGCAGGATGCGCAGCTTCATCCACCAGCGCGGGGCCAGACCCCAATACCAGAACAGCGCGTCCAGAAACAGCAGCCCGGCAAAGCCCATGATCAGGTTGATCCCGGCACTGACCGGCCCGCCGCCCGTCGTGAAAAACGCCCACAGTGCAGGCAGAACCGACAGCGTGTAACAGAGTGTCGCCTTGCTGCCGGATGTCTTGGTGGCAAAGCCCCACAGGATGCCGGACATGAAACTCAGGATCACCGAGCCGTAGAACAGTTGCACATAAGGCCCGACGAACCGCGACCCCAGCGCCTGACGGCCCCAGTCGTTCAAATCGCCGCTCAGATAGGTCAGCGCGCCCCAGACAAAGGGGATCAACCCCGCAAGGCCCAGATACAACGGGGCCTTGGGTGCGCCGTTCATGCCGGTTGCCGCAAAACCCGCGGCACTTTGAATTCGACGTTTTCCTGCGCGGTCTCGACCAGTTCGACCGTCACGTCATAGTGATCGCGGAAGGCGTCGATCACCTCGTTGACCAGAACCTCGGGGGCCGAGGCCCCTGCGGTGATCGCGATGGTTGAAATACCCTGCAGGGCGCGCCAGTCGATCTCGGTCGCGCGCTGCACCAGTTGCGCATAGTCGCATCCGGCGCGCGAGGCGACCTCGACCAGACGGCGTGAATTGGATGAGTTCGGCGCGCCGACCACCAGCAGGGCATCGGATTTCGGGGCCACGGCCTTCACGGCCTCTTGCCGGTTGGTAGTGGCGTAGCAGATGTCTTCCTTGTGCGGCCCGACGATGGCGGGGAACCGCGCCTGCAACGCTGCGATGATATCCTTGGTGTCATCCACCGACAGCGTGGTCTGGGTCACAAAGGCCAGTTTCGCGGGATCGCGCACAGCGACCTCAGCCACATCCTCGACGGTTTCGACCAGCAGCACCTCGCCATCGGGCAGTTGCCCCATGGTGCCAACCGTCTCGGGGTGGCCCTTGTGACCGATCATGATCATCTGCAACCCGGCATCCGCATGGCGTTGCGCCTCGACATGCACTTTCGAGACCAGCGGGCAGGTGGCATCCACATAGATCATCTCGCGCCGCTCCGCCGTTGCGGGCACCGATTTCGGCACACCATGGGCCGAGAAGATCACCGGGCGGTCATTGGGGCATTCATCCAGTTCCTCGACAAACACCGCGCCCTTGGCGCGCAGCCCGTCCACGACGAATTTGTTATGCACGATCTCATGCCGCACATAGACCGGCGCGCCCCATTTCTGCAGAGCCATCTCGACGATCTTGATGGCGCGGTCCACACCGGCGCAGAACCCGCGCGGCGCGGCCAGATAAAGTGTCAGTGGCGGCTTGGTCATGTCGCTGTCTCCTTGGGGCACAGGTAAGTCTTTTCCTTGCCTTGGTCCAGACAGGACCGCGTCATTCATCTGACATGAATCGGTGCTAGCCAGTAGCTGTTTGAGCACCTGACCATAGTTAAAGAGGCGCGGCCAGGGTGTTAAGCCCTGACCGCGCCATCATTCCCCCCGGAAGTGAGTGGCCGGGTGTCAGTGTCCACCTGCCGCAGCGACGCTGCGGGGCTCTGCGGGCATCTCGCGCGGAGGGCGGCCGATTACGTCGCGCAGGTCCTCCAGTTCAATGAAATTGTCCGCCTGACGGCGCAGTTCGTCCGAGATCATCGGCGGCTGGCTGCGGATGGTCGATACGACCGACACCCGCACGCCCTGACGCTGCAGGCTGGCAATCAGCGGGCGGAAATCCCCATCGCCCGAGAACAGCACGATATGATCGACGCGCGGTGCCAGTTCCATGGCATCTACGGTCAGTTCGATATCCATGTTTCCTTTGACTTTCCGACGCCCCATGCTGTCGGTGTATTCCTTGGCCGGTTTCGTCACCATGGTGAAGCCGTTGTAATGCAGCCAGTCAACCAGTGGACGGATCGGCGAATACTCGTCGTTTTCCAGTAGTGCTGTATAGTAGAAGGCGCGAAGTAGCTTGCCGCGGCGCATGAATTCCTGCCGCAGAAGTTTGTAGTCTATGTCAAAACCGAGTGCTTTTGCCGCAGCGTAAAGATTCGAGCCATCGATGAACAGCGCTAGCCGTTCGTCCTTATAAAACATAATAGTCCCTTCCGGTATAAACCAGAACGCAACGTGATGAGTGAGTGGTTGAAAAATGTGGCGCGCGCTGGTGAGCCTATAATTAGGGCATTTATCATGCATCGCAAGTATGCAATTCGCCGAATATAGGGGATTTAATGAGCAAACCCGTGCAAATTGCCGTAATTGCCCTGGGTGCCAATCTCAGGTTGAGAGGAAACAGTCCCAAGGTGACGCTTCAAATGGCTCTTGACGCGCTATCGCGTCAGGGCGTGCTGATTCGCGAAGCCAGCCGGTTCTTCGCGACCCCATGTTTTCCTGCGGGCGCGGGGCCGGATTACGTCAACGCGGCAGCGCTGATCGAGACGGACAAAACCCCCGGGGACCTGTTGCAGGTGCTGCACGAGGTCGAGCATGAGTTCGGGCGCGAACGGGAGCAACGCTGGGGGATGCGGACGCTGGATCTGGATCTGGTCTGCTACGGCGATCTGGTGCTGCCGGACCCTGCGGTGTTTGACCACTGGCTGACCCTGCCCGCACAGGCGCAGCGGCAGCAGGCACCGGAGCAGCTGGTTCTGCCGCATCCGCGCCTGCAGGACCGTGCCTTTGTGCTGGTGCCGATGGTCGATGTGGCCCCCGATTGGCGGCATCCGGTGCTGGGACGGACGGCCCAAGAATTGCTTGCCGCGCTGCCGTCGGCGGATGTCGCCGGGGTTACGCCCCTGTGATCCGCGCATTTGCAGCATTTCTTGCTTGTCAAGGCGTTCAAACAGCCTTAGATAAACCTCTTCCTGACATGGATTCACTAACGGAGAGCGCCCAATGGCCCGCGTGACGGTTGAAGATTGCGTAGACAAGGTTCCAAACCGGTTCGAACTGGTGATGCTTGCCGCCCATCGTGCGCGCGAGATTTCCGCCGGTGGCCCGATCACCGTGGACCGCGACAACGACAAGAACCCCGTTGTTTCCCTGCGCGAAATCGCCGATGAGACCCAAAGCGCCGACGAGCTGCGCGAGCGCCTGATCGAGGCCAACCAGACCCAGATCGAGGTGGATGAGCCCGAAGAAGATCAGATGGCGCTGCTGATGGGTGCGGAATCGGACAAGCCTGCCGATGACGACATGTCCGAGGAAAAACTGCTGCGCGCTCTGATGGAGGCTCAAGGCCAGGGGTAATCCCCAAAAACGAAGGTGCGGACCGGATGATTTCTGCTGAAGACCTGATTGCGCTGGTCCGCAACTACAACCCCAAAATGAATGCCGACCGCATCACCCGGGCCTATGAGTTCGGCAGGCAGATGCATGACGGGCAGTTCCGCCATTCCGGCGAGCCTTATTTCTCGCACCCCGTTGCCGTTGCCGCCATCCTGACCGAACAGCGTCTGGACGATGCGACCATCATTACAGCCCTGCTGCACGACACGATCGAGGACACCAAGGCCAGCTATGGCAAGGTGTCCGAACTGTTCGGGGACGAGGTCGCCAAGCTGGTCGATGGCGTCACCAAGCTGACCAACCTGCAACTGTCCAGCCGCGAGACCAAGCAGGCCGAGAATTTCCGCAAGCTGTTCATGGCCATGTCCAAGGACCTGCGGGTCATTCTGGTCAAGCTGGCCGACCGTCTGCACAACATGCGCACGATCAAGGCGATGCGCCCCGAAAAGCAGGTGCAGAAAGCGCGCGAGACGATGGATATCTATGCGCCGCTTGCGGGCCGAATGGGGATGCAGTGGATGCGCGAGGAACTGGAAGACCTCGCTTTCCGTGTGCTCAACCCCGAAGGCCGCCAGTCGATCATCCGCCGCTTTATCACTCTGCAGCGGGAAACCGGCGATGTGATCCACCGGATCACCGGCGACATGCGGCACGAGCTTGAGAAAGCCGGGATCGAAGCCGAGGTGTTCGGCCGCGCCAAGAAGCCCTATTCCATCTGGCGCAAGATGCAGGAAAAGGATCAGGGCTTCTCACGCCTGTCCGACATCTACGGGTTCCGCATCATCACCCAGACCGAGGAAGACTGTTACCGGACTTTGGGCGCGATCCACCAGCGCTGGCGCGCGGTGCCGGGGCGGTTCAAGGATTATATCAGCCAGCCGAAATCAAACGGCTATCGCTCGATCCACACCACCGTTTCGGGGCGTGATGGCAAACGGGTCGAGGTTCAGATCCGCACCCGCCAGATGCACGACGTGGCCGAAACCGGCGTTGCGGCGCACTGGTCCTATCGCGACGGTGTGCGCTCGGAAAACCCGTTTGCGGTCGACCCGGCCAAGTGGATCGCCAACCTGACGGAACAGTTCGACAACGAAGAGGATCACGAAGACTTCCTCGAAGCTGTCAAGCTGGAAATGTATTCCGACCAGGTGTTCTGTTTCACGCCCAAGGGCGACGTGGTCAAACTGCCGCGTGGGGCGACACCGATTGATTTCGCCTATGCGATCCATACCAGAATTGGCTATTCCTGCGTCGGGGCCAAGGTGGATGGCATCCGTGTGCCGCTGTGGACGCGGCTGAAAAACGGACAGTCGGTCGACATCATCACCGCCGATGGCCAGACGCCGCAGGTGACATGGCTTGAGATTGCCGTGACCGGCAAGGCGCGCACCTCGATCCGTCGGGCACTGCGCGAGGTGGACCGAGAGCGCTTTATCAAGCTGGGCAAGGAACTGGCGCGCGCAGGCTTTGAACATGTGGGCCGCAAGGCCACCGACAAGGCGCTGGACACCGCCGCGAAACACCTGCGCCTGAAGGACCGGCACGAGTTGCTGGCCCGTCTGGGCAGCGCCGAACTGACCGCGCATGACGTGGTCGAGGCGGTCTATCCCGATCTGGCCAAGGACGAAGGCGATGCCATCCCGCTGCGCCGCGCGGTGATCGGTCTGGAGCCCGGCCAGAAATTCGACCGCGCGCCATGTTGCCAGCCGCTGCCGGGCGAACGTATCGTCGGCATCACCTATCGCGGCAAGGGCGTGGTGGTGCACGCCATCGATTGCGACCGCCTGACCGAGTTCGAAAACGAGCCCGAACGCTGGGTCGATCTGCACTGGCATTCGGGCACGCACCCGGCCGTCTACGGCGCGACGCTGGATCTGACCATTGGCAATGACGCCGGGGTGCTGGGGCGTATTTGCACATTGATCGGCGAGAAAAAGGCCAATATCTCGAACCTCGAATTTGTTGACCGCAAACCGGATTTTTACCGTCTGCTGATCAATGTGGAACTGCGCGACCTGGAACAGTTGCATTCGCTGATGCTGACGCTCGAGGCGGAAAGCGACGTTGCGGCGGTCGAACGGTTTCGGGAACGCGCGAAAACCGCTGTTGCGGCTGGCTGAGAAAGGGTGAGCAGGAGTGGTTTTCAAGCGCCGAGATCGCCGCTCGCCTGTCCAGATCGCGTCAGAGTTCGTCTATCCGCGCGGCGGCTGGACCCGCGCCTTTCACTACGTCAAACACCGCGTCCGCCGCCTGCCTGACAGCCCCGAGCGCATTGCGCGCGGCATCGGGGCCGGGGTGTTCGCCGCGTTCACCCCGTTCTACGGCCTGCATTTTCTGGTGGCCGCCGTCCTCGCGCGGCTGTTGAACGGCAACATTCTGGCCGCGCTGTCAGGTACGTTCTTTGGTAACCCGCTGACCTATGTGCCCATAGGTGTGGTCAGCCTGCAGACCGGCCATTTCCTGCTGGGCACGCGGTTCCGCAAGGGCGACACCGACGGGCTGATGGGCAAGTTCGCCGATGCGATGGGTGATCTGAAAGACAACTGCATCGCCATGTTCACCGAACGTGAGGCCGACTGGCACGGGCTCAGCCGGTTCTATGACGATGTGTTCTTTCCCTACATGGTCGGCGGCGTCATTCCGGGCATCGTGGCGGGGGTGGCCTGCGGCTATCTCAGCCTGCCGCTGATCCGCACCTATCAGCAGCGCCGCCGCGCCAAGATCAAAGCGAAATTTGAAGAAATCAAACGTCTTGCGCAGGCAGAGGCTGACGTTACGGTGTCAAACCCACTAGGGTCGGCCCAAGGGACAATGAAGGATTCGAACGATGTCTGACACCCACCTGCGTCTTGGCGTGAATATCGACCACGTGGCCACCGTGCGCAATGCGCGCGGCGGGGCTTATCCCGACCCGCTGCGTGCCGCGAAGCTGGCCGAAGAAGCCGGGGCTGACGGCATCACCGCGCATCTGCGCGAAGACCGCCGCCATATCTCGGACGCCGATATCGACGGGCTGATGGAAGTTCTGTCGGTGCCGCTGAACTTCGAGATGGCCGCGACGGAAGAGATGCAGAAAATCGCCCTGCGCCACAAACCGCATGCGGTCTGCATCGTGCCCGAAAAGCGCGAGGAACGCACCACCGAGGGCGGGCTTGAGGTCGCGCGCGAAGAAAACAAGCTGGCCCATTACATCGCGCCCCTGCGCGAGGCCGGTTGCCGCGTTTCGATCTTCATCGCCGCCGACCAGCGCCAGATCGAGGCCGCCCACCGCATCGGGGCCGAGGTTATCGAACTGCACACCGGCGCCTATTGCGATGCCCATGCCGAGGGCCGCATGGACGAAGCCGCGCGCGAGCTGGAAGCCCTGCGCGAGATGTCGGCCTTTGCGCATTCGCTGGGCCTCGAAGTGCACGCGGGCCACGGCCTGACCTATGACACCGTCAAACCGGTTGCGGCTTTCCCCGAAGTGCGCGAGCTGAATATCGGCCACTTCCTGATCGGCGAGGCGATCTTTCTGGGCCTCACCCCCGCCATAGCCGAAATGCGCCGCCTGATGGATGAGGCGCGGGAATGATTGACCTGACCTCACTTGCGGTAACGGCCCTTGCCTTCTTTATCGTCGCGGTCTCACCGGGCCCCGCGAATATCTCAAACGCCGCAATCGCGATGAGTTACGGGCGCAGGATCAGCCTTATCTACGGTGTCGGCTTGTCCTGTGGTCTGGTGTTCTGGGGGCTGATTGCCGCAAGCGGCATGGGCGCGGTGCTGCAAAGCTCGCTCTACGTCCTGATGGTGCTCAAGGTGCTGGGCGGTCTCTACCTGCTGTGGCTGGCGTGGCAGTCGGGGCGGTCCGCGTTGCGGCCCGACGCCTCCAGAGTGTCCGTCCCGGCCAGCGGCAAATGGTTCTGGCGCGGGCTGGTCCTGAACCTGTCCAACCCGAAATCGGTGATTGCATGGATGGCGGCATTGTCGGTCGGCCTCGGCCCGGATGACGGTTTGCTGTCCGTTGGCGCCGCGACGTTGATCTGCATTGCGGCAGGGTTTCTGAACAACTTTCTCTATTCGATGCTGTTTTCGGTCAGCGGTATGATGGCCGGATACCGCCGGTTCCGCCGCTGGATCGACGGCGTTGTCGCCGGATTGTTCGCGGTTGCCGGACTGGGCCTGATCAGATCGGCCTTTGCGCGATGATCACCCCGGGCTTCATAGCGATCTGGTTCGCCTGGATCATGGCCGGAGGGTCCCCCGGACCCGCGACGATGGGCATTGCCGGAACCGCCATGAACGAAGGCCGCACCGCCGGTCTGGCCTTTGCCCTTGGCATCTGCGCAGGCTCCGCCGCCTGGGGCATTGCCGCCGCCTTGGGCCTGTCGGCGATCATGCTGGCCAATGTCTGGGTGTTCGAGGTGATCCGCTATGTCGGCGTCGCCTATCTGGGCTGGCTGGCGCTGAAAGCGCTGCGCCGGGCGATGACATCCGATGAGGTCGCGCTGGGCAACCCTGTTACTGGCTCGCTGGGCACCATTTTCGCCAAGGGCGCGGCCATTCACCTGACCAACCCCAAGGCGATCCTGAGCTGGGGCTCGATCTATGCCATCGTCGCGCCGAATGACGCCAGCCTGTCCATGCTGCTGGGCTATTTCGGCCTGCTCTACGCGGGCTCGCTGGCGATCTTCATCGGCTACGCCTTCCTGTTCTCGTCCGAGCGCATGGTCCGCACCTACCGCCGCGCCCGCCGCTGGTTCGATTTCGCCTTTGCGGGGTTCTTTGGGCTGGCGAGTTACAAGATCCTGACGGTGCGGTTGTCGTGATGAAATTGTGGCAGCCTGGGCAGAGAACCTTGTTGTTTAATCGGATAACATACGTTGTTTGGTTTTTTCTTCTATTGATGGTGTCGGTCAATTCGGGTTTTGCCAAAAATAAGCTGGGGCTCGATGGCCTGTTCTTTTTTCCTCTCGACCTCCTGGTGTTCCCGGTAATTATGGCGACACTGGTCCAATCGCATCCGTGGTCAAAACTCCATTCTGAAGCGATCCCAAGCGCGACGTTGTGGTACAACGCCTTCTACATGGTTGGCTTGTCAGTATCGGTGTTGCTGACTGTGCAGTTCGTTGGGTTGGTCTACAGGATCAGGTATTGGCACCAGATTGATTTTTGGGACCTTCTTCTAAGAAACAGTGTACTGCTGTTTTGGGCAGCGGTTTCCATCGGACTTTGCAGAACCGTATTATGGCAATCGACACAGACAAAACGAACGCTCTTTGGCGGTGAAAGAGGCTGAAAACCATGATCCTCGGCATCGGCACAGACCTCGCAAATATCGACCGCATAAAAGGAACACTCGACCGGTTCGGCGACCGGTTCCGCAACCGTGTCTTCACCGACACCGAACAGAACAAGGCCGAGCGCCGCCACGACACCGCAGGCACCTATGCCAAACGCTGGGCCGCGAAAGAGGCATGCTCCAAGGCGCTGGGCACCGGTCTGCGGATGGGGATCGCGTGGAAGGATATGGCCGTCACCAACCTGCGCACCGGCCAGCCTGTGATGCATGTCACCGGCTGGGCGGCCGAGCGGCTGAAAGAGATGACGCCCGAAGGCCACGAGGCGATCATCCACGTCACCCTGACCGACGATCACCCCTGGGCGCAGGCCTTTGTGGTGATCGAGGCGCGCCCGCTTCAAGATAGCGCCACCCGGCCTTGACTCGCCCCCACCCGCCCCGCATGTAGCACCCCAAAGACGCAAGGACTGGAGAGCAGTATGGCCGAGGAAGCCAAAACCGGAAGTGGCATTTGGGAAACGATCAAAACCATCGTTTACGCCCTGCTGATCGCAGGCGTCTTCCGGACCCTGTTTTTTCAGCCCTTCTGGATTCCGTCCGGTTCGATGAAGGAAACCCTGCTGATCGGGGATTTTCTGTTCGTCAACAAAATGGCTTACGGCTACTCCTACGCCTCGTGCCCCAGCCTGATCATTCCCAGCGTCGGTCTGAACATCGATGCCGAAGACGTCTGCGGCTGGATGCAGGGCGAGGATGGCAACCGTATCTGGGGCGATGAGCCCGAGCGCGGCGATGTCATCGTTTTCCGCCACCCGGTCACCGGGCGCGACTATATCAAACGTCTGATCGGCCTGCCGGGCGACCGCATTCAGATCCGCGAAGGCCAGATCATCCTGAACGGCACGCCGGTCCCGCAGCAGCCCGATGGCGTCTTCACCGAAACCGCTGAACCGCAAGGCCCGCAACGCCTGCGCCCGCGTTGTTCCAACGGCCCGGTGGGGCTGGGTGGTGTGTGTGAAAAGAACCGCCTGATCGAAACCCTGCCGAACGGCGTGTCATACGATGTTCTGAATATCGGCAATCAGGGCTCGGACAACACCGGTATCTACACGGTGCCCGCCGGCCATTATTTCTTCATGGGCGACAACCGCGACAACTCTGCCGACAGCCGCATACCGCAATCGGCAAACGGGGTTGGCTATGTGCCCTATGAAAACCTGATCGGTCGCGCTGACCGCATCATGTTCTCGTCTGCTGGCCGGTCGATGCTGTTCTTTTGGACATGGCGCGGGGATCGGTTCTTCAAGGCGGTCAATTGAAGCTTTCCGCTGAGATAAGAGCGTTCCAGCAGCGGTTGGGGTATGAATTCTCGAACCCCGAATTACTGCTGCGCGCTCTGACGCACGGATCGGCCTCGTCGTCCACCCGCCCCGACAACCAAAGGCTGGAGTTTCTGGGCGACCGCGTGTTGGGCCTCGTCATGGCCACCGCGCTGCTCGAGGCCGACAGACAAGCCTCCGAGGGCCAACTGGCCCCGCGGTTCAACGCGCTGGTCCGGAAAGAGGCCTGCGCTGACGTGGCCCGCCAGATCGATCTGGGCGCGGTGCTGAAACTGGGCCGGTCCGAGATGCTCTCGGGTGGCCGCCGCAAACAGGCGCTGCTGGGCGACGCGATGGAGGCCGTCATCGCCGCCATCTACCGCGATGCAGGGTTCGAGGCCGCCCGCGACGTGATCCTGGCCCTCTGGGGCGACCGCATCCACACGGTCGAGGCCGATGCGCGCGACGCCAAAACCTCGCTTCAGGAATGGGCGCAGGCGCGCGGGCAGAAACCGCCCAGCTATATCGAGGTCAAACGCAGCGGCCCCGACCACGCGCCCGTCTTCACCATCGCCGCCCGCCTGCAGGACGGAACCGAGGCTCAGGCCACCGCAGGGTCCAAGCGGCAGGCTGAACAGGCGGCCGCCAAGGCGCTGTTGGAGCGGTTGGGTTGAACCTGCGCACCGGGGGTGAGGCGTGAAGATCAGGCCGGCAAAAAAGGAAGATGCCGCCAGCCTTGCGGCCTTGTCGATCGAGGTTTGGGTCGGCACTTACCTGCGGCAGGGCGTGAACTCATTCTTCGCCGATTTTGCGTTGACCGAGTTCACCACGGACCGGTTTGAGACCCTTCTTGAGGAAGGGAATGACTTTGTCATGGTCTCGGAAAACCGCGATGGCATCGACGGGTATGTTCGGCTGGCAAAAGGACGGGATGCACCCGTCGACGGGCTTTCCGATCTAGAGATTGTGACGTTTTACATACAGCCCAGACATCACGGAAAGGGTATTGGTACAGCTTTGCTGGACGTCGCCGTCGAGTATTGCCGGGACCACGGCAGGAGCGTGATCTGGCTGACGACAAACTCCGAGAACACACCCGCAATTGATTTCTATGTGTCCAAGGGGTTCAGGCAGGTTGGCACCACGGATTTCCGTATCGAAGGTCAAGCCTACCCGAACCATGTGCTGGCGCTGAACGTGCCGCTGCAACCCTAGGGGTCAGACCACCCGGATAAATCCGGTCAGCCCGGTTTTCTGGTGCTCGATCACATGGCAATGGAACGCCCAATCCCCGGGATTGTCGGCGACCAGAGCAATTTCCACCACCTCATCCTTGAGCAACAACATCGTATCCGTCAGCAATGGCGGCAGGTTGCGCAGGTTCGATTTCAACGGAACAAACGCCAGCCCGTGCAGGTGGATCGGATGCAGGTTCGGAGATTCATTGCGCAGGCGCAGAACATAACTCCTGCCCTGCTTCAGCGTCGCCAGCGGCCCGACCCCTTGCGCTGCGTCCCCCGGCCAGGGCGTGCGGTTGATCGACCAGAAATTATATCCCAGCGAGCCGCAGAACCCGTTGGTGGGCTCGCCGCCTTCGGGAGTCCAGCCAAAGACGAACTCATGTAGCTCGGCGTTTGCCAGATCGGGACGCGGCACCGGGTTGACCGGCAAAGGTTGCAGCTCACGCAGATCGCGGGCAAGGCTCGCGCCAATGGCCCGCAGCCGGGTCATCGCCCGGTGTGGCTGCCCCGGCAGTTTGGCCATCAGGTCGACGGTTTCGCCCTCGACTTCTGGCATCGCGACAGCAAAATCCACCCGCTGGCCCGGCCCGACCAATAGCGGATCTTCGGCGGTCGGCATCGCCACCTCACCCTCGACCGGGTGCCCGTCCCAGGCAATGATCCGGGCGTCTGCCCCCTGCAGATGCAGCTTGTAGATGCGGGTCGTATCCGAGTTGACAATGCGCAGGCGCACCAGCCCGCCTGCCGTGTGGTCATAGACCGGCGCTTGAAGCCAGTTGGCCGTGTGCACATTGCCAAAGGTTCCCGCCCGCGCAGCCCCGCGCGGCGTATAGGCGGGCAGGAATGCGCCCACCTCGTCCAGCCGGAAGTCGCGCAGGTTGATCACCTGTTCGCTGTCGAAACCGGGGTCCTCGGCTTCGGCAATCACCATCACGCCGGTCAGGCCATGGGCCATCTGCTCCATCGTCATGCAATGTGGATGATACCAATAGGTGCCTGCATCCGGGGGCGTGAATTCATAGTCAAACCGCTCGCCCGGCCCGATGGGCATCTGCGTCAGATAGGGGACCCCGTCCATTGCGTTGGGAATCCGCAGCCCGTGCCAGTGCATCGCGGTATAATCCGGCAGCGTGTTGCGCACCGGCAGCCGCATCACCTCGCCCTGGCGGCCGTACAGAACCGGGGGCGGCGCGTCTGGCGACAGGCTGACCATGCCGGTCGTCACCTGATCGCGCAGGGCAAAGCTGGCGGGCTGCATGGTCAGTTCCTCAGCCCCCGCAGCCAAGCCGAATGTGCCCAGCCCCAGCGCTCCGGCAGCGGCCCCGCTGCCCAAAAGAAACTCGCGTCGTTTCATTTTTGCCTCATTGAAAAGGGTGTGCCTGGCTGGGTTTGGCGTGGCGTGTTCGCATATTTGCCGCCCTATCCGCATGGCGGCAATGCGACAAATGCCTCTGGCCCGCAGGTTCATTCTGCTATAGGGGTGCGCACCTGCAAACAGGATCGCATCACACATGACCACACGCGCCGGATTTATCGCCCTGATCGGAGAGCCCAACGCAGGCAAATCCACCCTTCTGAACCGCATGGTCGGGGCCAAGGTCTCGATCGTGACGCATAAGGTGCAAACCACCCGCGCCCGCATCCGCGGCGTGGCGATGGAGGGTGATGCGCAACTGGTTTTCGTTGACACGCCGGGCCTGTTCAAACCCCGCCGCCGTCTGGACCGCGCCATGGTCGCCGCCGCATGGGGCGGCGCCGCCGATGCCGATGTTGTCGTGCTGATGGTCGAGGCGCATCGCGGCATCACCGAAGGGGTCGAGCGCATCCTCGAAGGTCTGGAAGAGATCGGGCAGGGCCGCACCATCGCGCTGGCCATCAACAAGATCGACAAGGTGCCATCCGAGAAATTGCTGGCGCTGACCAGCGACCTGAACGCGCGTTATCCGTTTGCCGAAACCTTCATGATTTCCGCCGAAAAGGGTCACGGCGTTGACGATCTGCGCACGTGGTTGGCCTCGGAACTGCCCGAAGGTCCGTGGCTTTACCCCGAAGACCAGATCGCCGACCTGCCGCTGCGCATGATCGCTGCCGAAATGACGCGCGAGAAACTGACCCTGCGCCTGCATCAGGAACTGCCCTATCAACTGACCGTCGAGACCGAGAACTGGGAAGAGCGCAAAGACGGCTCGGCCAGGATCGATCAGGTCATCTATGTCATGCGCGACGGCCACAAGGGCATCGTGCTGGGCAAACGCGGCGAGACCATCAAGGCGGTCAGTCAGGCCGCACGGGCCGAGTTGGAAGAGTTCCTGGACCGCAAGATCCACCTGTTTCTGCAGGTGAAAGTCCGGCCCAACTGGCTTGAGGAATCCGAGCGGTATTCGGAAATGGGTCTGGATTTCAAAGACGGCAATGCATGACGCGGCTGACGGCGGAATTCTGGGTCCATGCCTATCTGGCGCGGCTGCGCCTGCAGGATATCCCGGCCTTTGTCGTCACTCATGGCGACAACACCGCCGGCGCTGTTCTGGTCAAGCTGAACACGCTCGACGGGAAAGCGGTCGCGTTCCAGCGCAGCTTCGATCTGATGAGCGGTGCGCGGAAATGGGTCGAACTGTCCAGCGGCCCCGAGTCTGACGTCGATGCCGCCGTCACCCGGCAGCGCGGCTTTGACCCCGACCTCTGGGTGATCGAGGTCGAAGACCGGCAGGGGCGGCATCTGCTGGGCGAGGAAGGGCTGGACTGACGTCCGCGCCAACGGGTCTTGGACAGGCGGCGCAAAGCGATTATTTTGGCGCGGTGTCCCGCACGGTCAGAATCCGGCACATCCCGCGGATACAGCAGGAAAAATGAGGTGTTGGCGTGGCTGAAACGCTTGCAGAGAAACTGGAAAAGTCAAATCTGGGCCACTGGATGCAGCGGTTCGAGGGGTTCATGGTGTTCATCGGCGTGGTCGGCCCCTTTGCGACGCTGCCGCAGCTGGTCAAGCTGTATTTCACCCATTCCCAACACGCCACCGGCCAGTCGCTGCTGTCCTGGTCGCTTTATGCGGCGCTGTCTTTTCTGTGGTTCGCCTATGGGCTGGTCGTCGGCAAGCTGCCGATCTATGTGGGCAATGGCATCTCGATGGTGCTGAACATCCTGATGGTCGTCGGCATCCTGATCCACGCCGGTATGACATTCTGACGGGGCGCGGGGCTCTCACCAGCCGCTGCTTTTGAGGGTGACGTCGTGCCCGGTGGCGCTGAGCGTGTCCCCGGCAAAACCCTTCACCTTGGGGGCAAAGGCCTGAAAATAGGGCTGAGCCTGAACATGGGCCAACGTTTCGGCACTGTCCCATCGGCCCCAGTGAAACCGGGTGACGCCGTCATCGGCCACGGCGACCTGATATGTGAACTTGCCCGCCGCAGCCGGGTCGCTGTTGATTGCCGCGATGAATTCGGTGACGGCGGCCAGCCATTCGGCCTCGTCCCCGTCGTATTTGTAGGTGATTGTGATGCCTCGCATGGTATCGGATCCTTGTTTAACGATATAGTTAAATTAATCTGTGCAAGGCTGATGGGTCAAGCTTTCGTGGACGGGTCGACCAAACCCGCTAGTCCAAATTCCACCCCTCTTCGTACCGACCCAACACCCGGGACAGGTCCCGCAGCGAGGCAAAAAGCCTTGCATACACATCCCGGGACAACATCGGCTTGTTGTCGTCTAGCAGTTGAACAAGATCGACCACATCGGCGGCAAACGCCTCGTAGACATGCTTGTCCGCAGCGGTGGGATCCAGCGTCCAGATGTCGTTGTCATCGTAATAGGTGGCTGGCAGGGGTTCGTCATCAATCATAAAATGCCCTCTTTCCTGATGACGGCACAGGTGGGGGCGACAAGAACGCGGACAAAACGGATGGCAGAAAGTCACAAGAGTTTGGCGGCTTTGAAAAGGGCCCCTGAATCGTCAGCACTTGCGTATCAGGCGTCCTTGGGATTTTCTGCGGGCAGGCTGACACAAAACCGGATCACATCTTGGACTGGCGCGATCACGGCATTCTTCTGACCTCTCGCCGTCATGGCGAAACGGCAGCGATTATCGAGGTCTTTACCGAGGGCCACGGTCGCCATGCCGGTGTCGTGCGCGGTGGCACCAGCCGCAAGATCGCGCCGATCCTGCAGCCCGGTGCGCAACTGGATGTGCTGTGGCGTGCGCGGCTCGAGGAACATATCGGCAGTTTTCAGGTCGAACCCCTGCGGTCCCGCGCGGCGGCGGCGTTTTCGGGGCGGATGGCGCTGGCGGGGCTGAACGCGGTGGTGGCGCTGCTGTCCTTCTGCCTGCCGGAACGTGAGCCGCATCCCGCGATCTACAAACAGACCGAACAGTTGATGGACCTGCTGGGGCAGGATGAGATCTGGCCGCTGGCCTATCTGCGTTGGGAACTGGCGCTGCTGGAGGAGCTGGGCTTTGGCCTTGACCTGCAAACCTGCGCTGTGACTGGCGCGGCGGAGGGGCTGGTCTATGTCTCGCCCAAAACCGGGCGGGCCGTCAGTGCCAAGGGGGCAGGGGAATGGGCCGACAAGCTGTTGCCGCTGCCGCCCTGCTTGCGTGGCGAAGGGCAGGCGCCGGATTCAGAAATTGTCGAGGGGCTGAAAACCACCGGCTATTTCCTGCAGCACCGCGTCGCCCCGGCACTGGGGCATAACCCGCTGCCCGAGGCGCGGTCGCGGTTTCTGGAACAGCTTATTCGGCGGCTTTGAACACCATTTCGTGCCCATCCTCGTTGCGCAGGATCAGCACGTCGCCGGATACCTCGGACTGCGTCATCGCCATCAGGGCGGCGAAATAGAACCCCTCGGCCTCGAGACCGGCGCAGGCGGCGCGGGTGGCGGTCAGGTCCGTGACTTCGAACCACGGATAGGGTGCGTTCAGCGCGCCGTTATAGCTGTTGCAGGGGGCATTGCCCTCGATCCGGCCCTGTTCGGGAAAGCGCAGCAGGGCGCTGGCTTCATAGGGCTGCCCGTCAATTTCCTGCAGCACCCATGTCTGATCCGCCGCACCATAGGCGGCGACGGTTTCGTCCTTGTCACATTGGATCAAGGCCATCAGAGGCAGCAGAAGGGTCAGGCGTGTCATCGGGAGTATCCTTCAATACGGGTTCGCGCCGCTCAGCAATTCCTCGCGCACCTCCAGGCGGGGCCGCCAGTTATAGCGTGTGTCCTCGACCACCGGGGTCCAGAACAGCGCGCCGCTGTTGCGCCAGGGATCGAGGATGATGCCCTTGTCCATCGGGTCACCTTTGGCGCTGATCAGCGCCGAGTGATGGATGATCCGGAACTGCGTCGGCGGAGAGGTGATCCAATGCAGGTCCAGCGTTTTGAACTGCTCTTGCCGTAGACGCCCGGTCATGGCCTCGGCCCAGTCGTTGCACAGGCCCTTTTCGCGAAACCCGTTGGCGATCTTGGCGTTGTGGATGATGGCCGCGTCGGTGACGTTCCATTCCTGCTTCAGTCGCTGAGAATGGATATAGGCGATGACGGCGGCCTCTTGCGCCTCGGCCGGATCGACATCGGGGCCGAGGCTCCGGATGGCTTGCGCCAGCTCGTCAATATCGCTTTGGGTGGCGGTCGCCGGCGCTGTAGCACAGCCGCCAAGTGCCAGGGCGGCGAGGATTGCCCAAAGTGCCAGAAGTCGTCTCGTCATATAACTGCTCGGTCAGGGGTGTTGTCTCGCAGGACGCTCTACCTGTGTTCCGGCCCGGATCATAGGGGAAGTTGCTGCATCGACGGATCAGGGCAGGGTGGTCGACCCGCTGGCACAGAAAAAGACCCGGCACAAAGGCCGGGTCAGTCGGGGAAACAGGAGTGCCTAATTCGGTCACCCAAGCAGACGCCGTGCGATGACCTGTGCCTGAATTTCGGCGGCCCCTTCGAAAATGTTCAGAATGCGCGCGTCACACAGAACGCGGCTGATCTTGTATTCCAGCGCAAAGCCGTTGCCGCCGTGGATTTGCAGACCGTTATCCGCTGCCGCCCAGGCCACGCGCGCGCCCAGCAGCTTGGCCATCCCGGCCTCAAGATCGCAGCGCTGGCCGTGATCTTTCTCCCACGCGCTGAAATAGGTCAGCTGGCGGGCGATCATGATCTCGACCGCCATCATTGCCAGTTTGCCCGAGACGCGGGGGAAGTTGATCAGCGACTTGCCGAACTGCTTGCGGTCCTGCGCGTATTGCATGGCAATATCCAGCGCGCTTTGCGCCACGCCGATGGCGCGGGCGGCGGTCTGGATGCGGGCGGATTCGAAGGTCTCCATTAGCTGTTTAAAGCCTTTACCTTCTTCACCGCCCAGCAGGTTCTCGCCCTTGACCTTGAAGCCGTCAAAGCCCAGTTCGTATTCCTTCATGCCGCGATAGCCCAGAACCTCGATCTCGCCACCGGTCATGCCGGAGGTGGGGAAGGGGTTTTCGTCCGTGCCCGGTGTTTTCTCGGCCAGAAACATGGACAGGCCACGATGGTCCGTGGTGTCCGGGTTGGTACGGGCCAGCAGGGTCATCACATGGGTGCGTGCCGCGTGAGTGATCCATGTTTTGTTTCCGGTGACCTCATAATCGCCCTCGGCATTTTTGACCGCGCGGGTGCGCAAGCTGCCGAGGTCGGAGCCGGTGTTGGGTTCGGTGAAAACGGCGGTGGGCAGAATCTCGGCGCTGGCGATTTTGGGCAGCCACTGCGCTTTTTGCTCATCCGTGCCGCCGGCGATGATCAACTCGGCGGCGATTTCGGACCGTGTGCCCAACGAGCCGACACCGATATAGCCGCGCGACAGTTCCTCGGACACGACGCACATCGAGGCTTTGGACAGCCCGAACCCGCCGAATTCTTCGGGGATGGTCAGGCCAAAAACGCCCATCTCGGCCAGTTCCTCGATGATCTCGATCGGGATCAACTCGTCCTTCAGGTGCCAGTCATGCGCATTCGGTTCGACCTTTTCCTGCGCATAGCGGCGGAATTGCTCGCGGATCATCTCAAGCTCTTCGTCCAGACCAGAGGCCCCGAACATGGTCGAACCGGCCTGATCCTGCATCAATTCGACCAGACGCGTGCGCGCGGCCTGCGAATTGGCCTGCGCCATTAGGGTCTGCACTTCGCTGCACTGGAAGCCCGACAGCGCATCCCATCCCAGCCCCAAATCCTGCAGGCGCACGACTTCACCCTGATTCATCGGGATGCCGCCTGCGACCTGATGCAGGTATTCACCAAAGGCGATCTGGTGCAAAAGCTGCTCGACCTCGCCGAACTTGCCTTCGGCCTCCAGCGCCTCGGCCCAGCGTTGCATCTGGGTGAGTGACTGGTGATAGGTGGCCAGCCACGCCAGCCCGTGGGCGGCGGTCTGGTTGGCCTCGATCAGAGCGCCCGAGATGCGGCCATCTGCCGTCACCATGCCGCGCACGGACTCGCGGGCGCGCTCGAACACGGTCTTGACTGCTGGCACTGCGGCCCGGGTCAGGGCAAGAAGGTCGGGCAAAACTGCTGCTGTCGTCATCTCGGTCATATCCTGTCCGTCGTGGGCCATGAATCGCATCCTTTTGTCGGTCGTACGGTCATACCATGCTGCACATGCAGCGCAACAAAAATACCTGTGGAGGCATAAAAAAGTTCGAAAGTTGCGCTGTTCATTTTGCAGGTGCAGAGCGCCCGGTGGATGATATTGAGAGGTCATGACATTTTTTTCCGCACTCACGCCACTGGAATTTGCGCTGGCCATCCTGATCGCCTTTGTGGCGGGCTGCGTCAAAGGCATGGTCGGTTTCGCGATGCCCATGATCCTGGTCTCGGGTCTCAGCATGATCATGCCGCCCAATCTGGCGCTGGCCGGGCTGATCCTGCCCACGCTTGTCACCAACGGGGTGCAGGCCCTGCGCGAAGGGACAGGCGCGGCGGTGCAATCGATCCGCAGATTCCGGGTGTTTCTGATCGTGGGGCTGATCTTTCTGCTGGCGGGGGCGCAGTTCGTCAGCATCCTGCCGCCATCGGCCTTCCTGCTGATGATCGGCATTCCGGTCACGTTCTTTGCGCTGATACAGGTGTTGGGCGTGCGTCTGGTGATCCATCACCCTTCGGCGCGGATCGAGGCGTTGGTCGGGTCGGTTGCCGGGCTGGTGGGCGGCATGTCCGGCGTTTGGGGGCCGCCGACCGTTGCCTATCTGACGGCGCTGAACACGCCGAAACTGGAACAGATCCGCATTCAGGGCGTCATTTACGGGCTGGGTGCGGTGGCCCTTGTGATAGCGCATCTGGGGTCGGGGATTCTGCGTGCCGATACGGTTCCGCTGTCCGCCGCGCTGATACTGCCCGCCTTGGCCGGGATGTGGATTGGCGTGCGTCTGCAGAACCGGATCGATCAGGCGAGTTTTCGCAAGGCGACGCTTTGGGTGTTGCTTGTGGCCGGTCTGAACCTGCTGCGGCGCGGGCTTGTGGGTTAACGCCCGTTCTCGGCGAAACGGAAGGCGAAATAGAGGCCCAGCATCAGGAAGAACAGGCCCGAGATATCGCCGATCAGATAGGCGATGTATTCGGCGGTTGCACTGCCAAAGGCCAGATTGGTCAGCATGGACACCAGGAATGAGGTGATCACCCCGACGCCCATGATGCAGCTCCAGCAGGGTTTGCGGTCGGCCCGTGGAAACAGGTCCCATCCCGCCCATTTGAGCAGGTAGAACACGGCAGGAACGGTGGTGACAGCAATCGTGATGGCCAGCAGGCGGCTGGGCAGAAAGACGTCCGACCCGCCGACATACCAAAAGACGAAAAACACGCCGGGCAGCAGGGCGGGTATGGCCCGCCACCCCATCAGCCACGCCGACAGAACCCGCACGCCATGCGGCAGGAACAACAGGCTGGCCCGGCTGGGATATTCAGGAAAGAACACGTTCTGCAACGGCATCAGCACCTCGAACGAGAGGAACCACGCCAGAACGTAAGCCAGTGAGGCGTATACGGTGTCAGAAGCCCAGTTGCGCACGGTGGTCAGTCACCGAAACGCAGGTTCGGGGCGTCATCTGGGGGCATGAACGATATACCGTCCCCGGTTGGCCGTACCGCTTTGCGACAAGTAGCCTTTTTCGACCAGCGACTTCAGGGCGCGGAAAAAGGTCGGGCGCGACACGCTTTTGACCAGCGTGTGTTCGATCAGACCGAAGGTGCGGACCTCTTGATCGGCTTTGGAAAGTTCTTCGGCCGCGTAGTAGATATCGCGTTCAACCGGAGAGAGCTTTTCCAGCCCAAGGGTCTGTTCCATGCTCTGCATCAGCTTGCGCAGCTCGGTGAGTTTCGAGATTTCTGTCATTGATTTACCTGTTGTTGCCTGCGCCAAAGCCCGCAAATTCACCACGAGTCGAAACAGGCTGAACAAGATATTTTTCAGCAAGTCCCATATTGACACATATCCCCATACTTATAGACTACACGTCTGATTAGGTTGCTCAAATCGCCAACGTGAGTGTGTTTGCATGAGCCGCCCATAGGTATTTTCAATTTCGGCCCGGTGCGTCAGCGCCGGGCTTATTCAGTCTAATAGGCAGCAGATTTACCCGATGTTTTAGCGACGGGCAATGCATTCGTAACTAATCCGTTAATTTCGCAACTCTAAGGTGATCAAAGGGCACACAGGTGCCCGGAAAGAAGAAGGGGCGCGAACGCCCCTTGATCCGGATCAGCCGATTGCGACGGCTTTGATATCCTCATCGATGAACGGGACGTATTGCTCGAAATTCTCGGCAAACATCTGCACCAGCTTCTCGGCCTGCTTGTCGAACGCGGCCTGATCGTCCCAGGTGCGGCGCGGGTCCAGCAGAACCTCGGGAACGCCGGGCACCGAGACGGGCACGTCAAAGCCGAAATTCGCATCCTTGCGGAATTCGGCGTCAGCCAGCGAACCTTCCAGGGCAGCGGTCAGCAGGGCACGGGTGGCCTTGATCGGCATCCGGCTGCCCACGCCATAAGCACCGCCGGTCCAGCCGGTGTTGACCAGCCAGCAGGTGGCGCCGTGCTGGGCGATCTTGTCGCGCAGCAGGTTGCCATAGGCCTCGGGGCGGCGCGGCATGAAGGGCGCGCCGAAGCAGGTCGAGAATGTGGGCTGCGGTTCGGTCACGCCACGCTCGGTGCCTGCAACCTTCGACGTGAAGCCCGACAGGAAGTGATACATCGCCTGCGCAGGCGTCAGCCGCGCGATCGGAGGCAGAACACCGAAGGCATCGCAGGTCAGCATGATGATGTTCTTCGGGTGCCCGCCCAGTGCCGATTTCGATGCGTTCGAGATATATTCCAGCGGATAGGCACAGCGCATGTTCGCAGTCAGCGAGTCATCGTTGAAATCCAGCTCTTTGGTCTCGGGGTCGAACACCATGTTCTCGATCACGGTGCCGAACTTGCTGGTCGTGGCGTAGATCTCGGGTTCGGCCTCGGCGTTCAGGTTGATCGTCTTGGCATAGCAGCCGCCCTCGAAGTTGAAGGTGCCGCGGTCCGACCAGCCATGTTCGTCGTCGCCGATCAGAACCCGCGCCGGATCGGCGGACAGGGTGGTCTTGCCGGTGCCCGACAGGCCGAAGAACACAGCCGTATCGACCGGGTTGCCAACGGCGTGGTTGGCCGAGCAGTGCATCGGCATCACGCCTTTTTCCGGCAGCATGTAGTTCAGCAGGGTAAAGACGGATTTCTTGTTCTCACCGGCATATTCGGTACCGCCGATCAGGATCATCTTGCGGTCAAAGTTAAGCGCAATCACAGTCTCGGACCGGCAGCCGTGTTTGGCCGGGTCGGCCTGGAAGCTGGGGCAGTTGATGACAGTGAAATCTGCGGTGAAATCGTCCAGATCCTCACGATCCGGGCGGCGCAGCAGATGGCGGATGAACAGGTTGTGCCAGGCCAGTTCGGTGACCATGCGCACGTTGATCGAAAAGCTGGGATCGGCCCCGCCGACGAGGTCCTGCACGAAATAGTCGCGGCCCTTCATATGGGCCAGCATGTCCTGGTACAGCGCGTCAAAGCCATCCGGGGTCATCTCGGCATTGTTTTCCCACCAGATGGTGTCGGCGACGCTGTCGGTCTTGACGACATGCTTGTCCTTGGGCGAGCGGCCGGTGAACTTGCCGGTCGTGACCAGAAACGCACCGCCATTGCCAAGGGTGCCTTCGCCGCGCTTCAGCGCCTCTTCGATCAGCGCCGGTTCCATGAAGTTGTAATAGACATGTCCCAGACCCTCGATGCCCTGATCCTCGAGGCGGAATTGCGGGTTAACCCGTCCAGATGTCATGTGTGTCTTCTCCTGTGGCGGCGCGAGGGCTCTGGGCCGGATGCGCCTTTGGGGCAGATGCCGGAATTAGTCCGGCGGTCAAGCGCCTCTTATCATGGTATTTTGGGGCATGAACAGGCGGGTTCGGCGAGTTAGCGCAACCAAGCACAGGTTTAGCGCCATCACGAATTGCCTGCCTCTATTCAGGGCAACAATTCGGGCAGGGCAAGGCAATTTTGCCGCATACCTGCCGCAAGAATGGCACGATTCGTGGTTACGGATTGATTCGGTAGATCAAAACCGCCAACAATGTCTTACAAAAAAGCGTATTATTGCGTGAGTGAGCAGGAATAGGGGTGAACCCGATGTCGAAGATTGCACTGGTGGACGACGACAGAAACATACTGACGTCCGTGTCCATGACGCTTGAAGCCGAAGGTTTCGAGGTCGAAACTTACAATGACGGGCAGGCCGCTCTGGACGCGTTCAACAAGAAGCTTCCGGATATGGCCGTGCTGGATATCAAGATGCCGCGTATGGACGGCATGGATTTGCTGCAGCGGCTGCGCCAGAAGACGCAGATGCCAGTTATTTTCCTGACCTCGAAAGATGACGAGATCGACGAGGTTCTGGGCCTGCGCATGGGCGCGGATGACTATGTAAAAAAGCCTTTCTCGCAACGTTTGCTGGTGGAACGCATCCGCGCGCTGCTGCGCCGGCAAGAGGCCACAAGCGGCGATGCCGCTGCCGCCAATACCGGCGACACCAAGGTGATGGAACGGGGTGAATTGCGGATGGACCCGCTGCGCCACGCGGTCAGCTGGAAGGGGGCCGATGTGTCCTTGACCGTGACCGAGTTCCTGTTGCTGCAGGCGCTGGCCCAGCGTCCGGGCTTTGTCAAAAGCCGCGACCAGCTGATGGATGTGGCCTATGACGATCAGGTCTATGTGGACGACCGCACGATCGACAGCCACATCAAACGCCTGCGCAAGAAGATGCGCGCAGCAGACCCAGAGTTTTCGGCCATCGAAACCCTGTACGGGATCGGGTACAGATACAACGAAGAATAGGCGTGGCCGTCTACAAGAGGTAATGGGGTTCCGTGCGCGACACTGAACGATCCGACGAAATGCGCGACGGTGACGTCGTTCTGGGGGATGACTGGGTTATCCCGCAGGACCCCGAGTCGGTAGAGCTGCAGCAGAAGCGATCCAGGCGGAACCTGTTTTCCCTGCGCGGCTCGCCGCTGGCGCGCAAGATCATCACTTTCAACCTGATCGCGCTGGTCATTCTCGTGACCGGGTTGCTTTACCTGAACGACACCCGCAAGGAACAGGTTCAGCAGACCGCGCGCAACCTGATGGGCGACGCGCAGCTGGTCAGCAACGTTTTCGAGACGCAGTTGCGGCAGGGCAGCGCGCAAAATCCCCGCAACGCTGCTGATCTGGACGTCAAGGACACGTTGGCGGGCCTGAGCCTGCCCGAAGGCGGCGAGGTGTTCGTCTACGATTCCAGCGGCACCCTGATCGGCTGGACCCGAGGGGCGTCTCCGCAGTCGGAACTGCCGGTGCTGTTGCGCTCGGATGCGGATTTGCAGACCGGAAGCACGGTGATCAGTGACACGCTGAACGCGGTCTGGACCGGCCTGTCGCGTATCTTCAACTGGTCGTCGGAAGTTGAGGCGCCCACCCTCGCGCAGCGGGTTCAGACCATCGTTCCGACCGCGCTGCAGGGCCAGAATCAGGTGCAGGCGGTTTCCGATGATGCGGGCGATACCGTGATCGTGGCCGCCGCGCCGATCCTGTACGAGGGCATCCCCGCCGGTGCGGTTGCGATTACCGGGCCTGCCGGTGAAATTGACGCGCTGGCCCGGCGCGAACAGGAACGTGTGCTGCAGATGTTCGTGGTGGCCCTGCTGGTGTCCATCGGGCTTAGCCTTGTGCTGGCCTCGACCATCGCCAATCCGCTAGCCGATCTGGCCGCTGCTGCCGAAATGGGCAAGGACCGTGGCACCGGCGTCAATCCCGGCCGTATCCGCATCCCCGACCTGAGCGCCCGCCCGGATGAGATCGGACGCCTTAGCCAGGCCCTGCGCGGGATGGTGACGGCGCTTTACAACCGGATCGACGCAAACGAACAATTCGCCGCCGACGTGGCGCATGAGATCAAGAACCCGCTGGCCAGCCTGCAATCGGCGGTCGGCACACTGCGCATGGTCAAGCGCGACGATCAGCGCGAAAAACTGCTGGGCGTGATCGAGCATGACGTGAAACGGCTGGACCGTCTGGTCAGCGACATCTCGAACGCCTCGCGTCTGGATGCGGAACTGGTCAAAGAGGAAGAACAGCCCTTTGACCTGCTGAAACTGCTGGGCAATATCGGGCAGTTTCTGGGAGAGGATGCGCGGTCGAAAGGCATCGACTACATCACCGACTTGCCGACCGATCCCATCGTGGTTAACGGGTTGGAAGCCCGTTTGGCGCAGGTCTTTGTCAACCTCATCACCAACGCGATTTCCTTCTGCGAAGAAAGCGATGCGATCCGGGTCTGGGTCCGCAAGCGCGACAACCGCGTGCTGGTAGTGGTCGAAGATACCGGCCCCGGCATCCCCGAAGAATCGCTGACCAAAGTGTTCAAACGCTTCTATTCGCAACGCCCTGCCGAGCATTTCGGGAACAATTCGGGCCTG
Source organism: Ruegeria sp. F5 (assembly GCF_056533845.1). Classification (NCBI taxonomy): domain Bacteria; kingdom Pseudomonadati; phylum Pseudomonadota; class Alphaproteobacteria; order Rhodobacterales; family Roseobacteraceae; genus Ruegeria; species Ruegeria sp. F5. The sequence continues at coordinate 115,214 of NZ_JBQFOU010000014.1, forward strand.
GGTCTGGCCATTTCGAAACAGATTGTCGAGGCCCATGGCGGCGTGATCTGGGCCGAGAACATCCGCCCGACCGAGGCCGACATCACCTCGGACCCGCTGGGCGCGCGTTTTGTCGTGGGGCTGCCGGTCTGACACCATGACCATAGCGGCCCTGTCAGATGCTTCAAATCAGGACAGCGCCTGTGTTCATGCAACTTGCGTTGCCGTCGATGGCAAGGGGCTTCTGATCGTCGGTACCTCGGGGTCGGGCAAATCCGGCCTTGGTCTGCGCATGATGGCGCTGGGGGCGGGGCTGGTCGCCGATGACCGTGTCAATCTGCACATGGACAAGGATCAGGTCATGGCCGGTGCCGTTCCGCACATCTCGGGCCTGATCGAGGCGCGCGGTATCGGCCTGTTGCGGGCCACGCCTTGTGGCCCCGCGCCGCTGGCCTATGTCATCGATCTGGACCAAACCGAAAACGCCCGCCTGCCGGAACCCGAAACCACGCAGGTGCTGAGGCAATCTGTTCCCTTGCTTCGCGGGGCCGACCTGCCCAATTTGGCGGAAGCTTTGATCCAACTTCTCAGGATGGGACGCGTGACCACGGATTGGCCCGGGACATGACTTCGCAACGGCGCATCGTACTGGTGACGGGCCCCTCGGGCGCGGGCCGGTCCACGGCGATCCACGTGCTCGAGGATCTGGGGTTCGAAGCCATCGACAATCTGCCGATGGGGCTGTTGTCCCGACTTTTGGACGGGGCCGACAGCGACCGCCCGATGGCCCTTGGCATCGACGCCCGCAACCGGGATTTCTCGACCATCGGGTTTATCGAACTGGCGGCCAAGCTGGGCCGGATGGCGCAGGTCGATCTGACAGTCCTGTATCTGGATTGCAGTGACGATGTGCTGTTGCGGCGATTCTCGGAAACGCGCAGGCGGCACCCGGTGGCGCGCGATTCCAGCCCGGAAACCGGCGTGCGGCAGGAAAAAGAGCTGCTGGCCCCGATCCGCGAGATTGCCGACACCCTGATCGACACCAGCGCATTGAACGTGCACCAGTTGCGCGAAGAGGTTGAACACTGGTTCGCCCCCAAGGACGGTCGGCATCTGGCGGTGTCGATCGAATCCTTCTCGTACAAGCGCGGCCTGCCGCGGGGTCTGGACATGGTGTTTGACTGCCGGTTTCTGGCCAACCCCTATTGGCGCCCCGAATTGCGGGCGGCAGATGGTCGAAACCCGGATGTGGCGCACTATGTACAGTCCGATACGAACTACGCACCGTTTTTCGACCGTGTCGTGGATATGCTGACCCTCTTGCTGCCGGCCTTTCGCGCCGAAGGCAAAGCCCACCTGTCCGTGGCGTTCGGCTGCACGGGCGGGCAGCACCGATCCGTCGCCATGGCCGAAGCGGTTGCGAAAGCCCTTGCAGAAAGGGGGCAGCAGGTGGCAATTAGGCACCGCGAAATGGAACGACGCGCGTTGAATGTGAGGCCGGATTGATCGGGATAGTGATCGTAGCGCATGGGGGGTTGGCTCAGGAGTACCTGTCCGCCATGCAGCATGTGGTCGGACCGCAGCCCGGCCTGAAGGCCATCGCGATCGAGGCCGACCACAACCGCGACGAAAAACAGGCCGAAATCTGCCGCGCCGCCGATGAGGTTGACGTGGGCGACGGCGTTGTCATCGTGACCGACCTGTTTGGCGGCAGCCCGTCGAATCTCAGCCTGCGGGCCTGCGCGCCGCAGGATCGGCGCATCCTTTATGGCGCAAATCTTCCGATGCTGATCAAATTGGCCAAAAGCCGCCACCTGCCGGTTGCCGATGCGGTGCGCCGCGCGATGGAGGCTGGACGGAAGTACATCAATGCGCAAAATGTGACATTGGACGAAGACCGGATTGACTGAAATGACCTGCCGAAGCCTGAAAATCATTAACGAAAAAGGTCTGCACGCCCGCGCCTCGGCCAAGCTTGTGGAACTGGTCGAAGGCTTTGATGCCCGCGCCGAGGTGTCCAAAGACGGACTTTCTGCCTCGGGCGACAGTATCATGGGTCTTTTGATGTTGGCAGCCTCGCGCGGAACCACTATTGACGTCGAGACGTCCGGGCCGGATGCTGAGGCATTGGCAGAAGCCCTGGAAGCTCTTGTGAACGACAAGTTCGGAGAGGGGTTCTGAACCGCCCCGCCGGGACAGGAAGAACGGGAAGACCAGGAATTGGCGGAAACGACGCACGAAACCAAGACAGGCCCGATGGTGGATGGGACCGCGGATGAGGGCGAAATCTACGACCGTAGAACCCTGACCTATGCGAACTCGTTCGACGACGCCTGGACCGCAACGGCCATCCGCGCCATCGAATGGTGCACCGGCAAGCTGACCATTTTGCGGATGGTCAACAAGTTCGAGAAAAAGAACGAATACTACCGGGGCCAGAGATTCTGGCGCGGCGCGCTGGATATCATGGGGATCGACCTGACCACCCCGCAGGACCAGATGGACCGCATTCCCAAGAAAGGCCCGGTTGTTGTCGTCGCAAACCATCCGCATGGCATGGTCGACGGTATGATCCTGGCCGAACTGATCGGACGGGTGCGTAGCGACTACCGCATTCTGACCCGCTCGGTCCTGACCGGGCTGGACGAGGCCGCGACCTCGTTCATGATCCCCGTCCCCTTCCCGCACGACCCCGAGGCGCAGGCCAAAATGCTGGAAATGCGTGGCAAGGCGATGGAGCATCTGAAAAACGGCGGCGTCGTGGCCCTGTTCCCGTCCGGAGTGGTGATGTCGTCGGATGACTGGTTCGGCCCGGCCATCGAACGCGAATGGAACGTCTTTACCGCCAAGATGATCCGCCGTTCGGGCGCTCAGGTGGTGCCGATCTTCTTCCCGGGCCGCAACTCTCGCGCCTACCAGATCGCCAACAAACTGTCCGCGATCCTGCGGCAGGGCCTGCTGCTGCACGAGATCGTCCGCTCCTGCAACAAACCGCAATCCCCGGTGATCGGCAATCCGGTTTCGGACGAAGACATGCAATTGCTGGAACGCGACCCGCGCGGCTTCATGGCCTGGCTCAGAAAACGCACGATGGAACTGGGCCAGACACCCGACGCCTGATCCGAAACGTTATCTGTCCAAAATACTCCGGGCGAGGGCGCTGGCCCCTTTACCGTGTCGGAACCGGAACCTCTTCGCGATAATCGTAAAACCCGCGCTCGGTCTTGCGGCCCAGCCATCCGGCCTCGACATATTTGGTCAGCAGCGGGCAGGGGCGATACTTGGTGTCCGCCAACCCGTCATGCAGCACGTTCATGATCGCCAGACAGGTATCCAGCCCGATGAAATCCGCCAGTTCCAGCGGCCCCATCGGGTGATTGGCACCCAGCTTCATCGACTGGTCGATGGACTGAACATTGCCCACACCTTCATACAGCGTATAGACCGCCTCGTTGATCATCGGCATCAGGATGCGGTTCACAATGAAGGCGGGAAAATCCTCGGCGCTGGCGGCGGTCTTGCCAAGCCGGTCCACCACGGACTTGCAGGTGCTGAACGTCTCTTCATCGGTCGCGATGCCGCGAATCAGTTCCACCAGTTGCATCACCGGTACCGGGTTCATGAAGTGAAAACCCATGAACCGCTCGGGCCGGTCCGTCCGGCTGGCCAGTCGGGTGATCGAGATCGAGGATGTGTTCGAGGTCAAGATCGTATGCGGCAGAAGATGCGGCTGCAGGTCCTCAAAGATCGCCTGCTTGATCGTCTCGCGCTCGGTCGCCGCTTCGATCACCAGATCGGTCTGCCCTAGCTGCGGCAGGTCCAGCGTCGTGGTGATCCGCTTCAGCGCCCCCTGCATGGCCTCCTCCGAGACCTTCCCCCGCGACACCTGACGCGCCAGATTGCCTTCAATCGTGGTCACGGCGCGGTCCAGCGCGTCCTGGCTGACATCGTTCAACAGCACATCATAATCCGCCAGCGCCAATACATGGGCAATGCCGTTGCCCATCTGGCCCGCGCCAATCACTCCGACCGATTTTACATCCATGTTCAGTGCCTTTGTTCTAAGGTTGCCGCGACATTACCGGCAGTTCGGGGCGGGCGGCAAGGGACTCGGTTGGCTCAGATTTGCTTCAAATGCGCACATTAGCATTTTCTCAAGACCCAAGGCGGCAGGATGGCAGCCGGGTGAAAAATGGGTGAGTGTCATGAGCTATCATCAAACGGGCGCGGGATTGCCCGAAGACCACGTGTGCCAATACGGGGCATCGAAGCTGCAGTTTCGCGGGCCGAAGCGATCGTTGGACGGGTCCTATCTGGCCTGTCTGGGCGGGGATGAAACGTTTGGGCGTTTTGTCGACACGCCATTTGCGGCCTCTCTGGAACAGCGTCTGGATCGCAAATGCGTCAATTTCGGAAGCCTGTTCTGCGGGTTGGAGGCGCTGTCGCAGGATGCCGACCTGCTGAAACTGGCCAATGCGGCCGAGCTTTGTGTGATGCAGGTGCCGGGCGCGCTGGGGAAGTCGAATCGATTTTACAAAGTCCATCCGCGCCGCAACGACCGGTTCCTCGCCCCGACCGAGGACCTGGTCACCTTGTATCCGGACCTGGACGTCACGGATGTGCATTTCGTCCGCCACCTGCTGGGGCGGCTGCACGCATGTTCCGATGCGCGGTACGAGGTCGTGGCACAGGAGTTGCGCCAGAAATGGACCCGGACGATGGGCACCCTGCTGCAACAGATCGAGCCGCCGGTCATTCTGCTGTGGCTGCGCGTGGAAGGTGAGATTGCGGCTGAACATGGCGGCCCGCTTGGCTGTGATCCGGTTTTTGTCGGCGCCGATATGGTCGAGCGGCTGAGACCGCTTTGCGCCGGTATCGTTGAACTCAGCGTCCAGATGTCCGGCGACTCGGACGAGATTGAGGACTTGCTGTTCGGAACCCTGCAGCAGCCCATGGCCGAACATATGATCGGACCGGCCTCGCATCGCCGGATCGCGGATGCGCTATATTCTGCGATCAGCGATCTGAATTGAAAAAGGCCCGCCAATTGGCGGGCCGTTCCAGGATTTTCCGCAGAAAAATCTATGGCTGTGATCAGCCGAGTTTCTCGGTCAGTTCCGGCACTGCCTGGAACAGGTCGGCGACGAGGCCGAAATCGGCGACCTGGAAGATCGGTGCCTCTTCGTCCTTGTTGATCGCCACGATGACCTTCGAGTCCTTCATGCCCGCAAGGTGCTGGATCGCGCCCGAGATGCCGACCGCGACATACAGATCAGGGGCGACAACCTTGCCGGTCTGACCCACTTGCCAGTCGTTCGGCGCATAGCCCGAATCGACTGCTGCACGCGAGGCGCCAACGGCGGCACCCAGCTTGTCGGCCAGCGTTTCGATCAGCTTGAAGTCCTCTTCCGAGCCAACCCCACGGCCGCCCGAGACAACCGCGCCAGCCGAGGTCAGTTCCGGACGGTCGCTTTCCGCCACCTTGTCCTCGACCCATTCCGACAGGCCTTCGGAGCCCGGAACCGAGATGGTTTCGACCGGGGCCGAGCCGCCTTCGCCTGCCGCATCGAAGCTGGCGGTCCGCAGGGTGACGACCTTCTTGGCGTCGCTCGATTTCACGGTCTGGATCGCGTTGCCCGCATAGATCGGGCGTTCAAACGTCGAGCCATCCACCACGCCCGACGCATCCGAGATCACCATCACGTCCAGCAGCGCGGCCACGCGCGGCATCACGTTCTTGGCGTCGGTGGTTGCCGGTGCCACGATATGCTCGTAGCCATCGGCCAGCGACACGATCAGCGCCGCGGTCGATTCCGCCAGGCGGTGCCCCAGCGAGGCATCCTCGGCGACCAGAACGCGTGCCACACCGTCGATCTTGGCGGCAGCCTCACCGGCGGCAGCGGCAGAGCCGCCCGCGGCCAGAACGGTCACGTCACCCAGAGCTTTCGCAGCGTTGACAGCCTTGGCGGTGGCGTCCAGCGACAACTCACCATTGTTGACTTCGGCAAGCAGAAGTACAGCCATTACACAGCCCCCGCTTCTTTGAGTTTCTCGACCAGCTCGTCGACCGAGCCCACAACGATACCGGCGGCGCGCGCCGGCGGCTCGTCGGTCTTGACGATTTCCAGACGCGGGGTGACATCGACGCCGTAATCGGCGGCGGTTTTTTCATCCAGCGGCTTTTTCTTCGCCTTCATGATGTTGGGCAGCGAGGCATAGCGCGGCTCGTTCAGGCGCAAATCGACCGTCACGATGGTCGGCATCTTGACGCTGATGGTCTGCAACCCGCCGTCAACTTCACGAGTGATCTTCGCGCTGTCGCCTTCGATGTCCAGTTCCGAGGCAAAGGTGCCCTGCGACCAGCCCAGCAGGGCCGACAGCATCTGGCCGGTGGCGTTCATGTCGTTGTCGATCGCCTGCTTGCCCGCCAGAACGATGCCCGGCTGCTCTTCCTCGACCACTTTGGCGAGGATCTTGGCCACCGCCAGAGGCTCGATATCGGTGTGCACGTCATCCGCCGCAACCACCAGAATGGCACGGTCCGCACCCATCGCCAGCGCCGTGCGCAGCGTCTCCTGCGCCTGCTTGACGCCGATCGAAACGGCAACGACTTCATCCGCCTTGCCCGCTTCCTTCAGGCGAATCGCTTCTTCAACAGCAATTTCGTCGAACGGGTTCATCGACATTTTGACATTGGCGAGATCAACTCCGCTCCCGTCCGCCTTAACACGGACCTTCACGTTATAGTCAATCACGCGTTTGACAGGCACGAGTACCTTCATTTTGCGCTTGCTCCTCACAAAAAATGGTAAGCCGCGAGGCCCACCAATGCTCTCGGGGGACTGCATAGCGTCTCAGCCCCACCTGCGACAGAGCAAAATCGTCACGTCATGCATTTGGGACGTCGCGTTTTGCGCTTTTTTCGGCGCGCGGAAGCGCAGGGCCGGGGTGTGGGGAACGGGCGCCTAGCGGTTGGCGCCGGGAATCCACAAAACATCATCCTTGCCGCCGTTATTGGCGCAACGGGCCGCAACAAAGAACCAGTCGCTGAGACGGTTGAGGTATTTCACTGCCACCGCGTTCACCGGTTCCATATTGGTCAGTTCAACGGCCAGCCGCTCGGCCCGGCGCGAGACCGTTCTGCAGACATGCAGATGGGCCGCCAAACGCGAGCCGCCCGGCAGGATGAAACTGCGCAGCGGCTCCAGATCGGCGTTCATCGCGTCGATCTCGGCCTCGAGCCGGTCGATCTGAGCGGGCGCGATGCGCAGGGGCGGATAGTCGGCCTCGGCATCTTTTTCCATGTCGGGGCGGCAGAAGTCTGCGCCCAGATCGAACAGGTCGTTCTGGATGCGGGCGAGGGCGGCGTCGGTGCCGCCGTCCGCTTCGGTGCGGGCGACGCCGACAAAGGCGTTCAACTCGTCGACCGTACCATAGGCCGTGACGCGGCCCGAATACTTGGCTACACGCTCACCATTGCCCAAAGCGGTTTTGCCGTCATCGCCGGTGCGGGTGTAAATCTTGTTCAGGACGACCATCTATTGCACTCCTTGCCCGCGCAGCCAGACGAAAAGCACGATCAGCACGACGGCAATGAACTGAAACAGGATACGCAGGCGCATCATCTTGTTACTTTTCTTCGCAGCTTCCATGCCGCCCTTGCCGAAATTGGCGATGCCCAAAGTCAGAACAACGACCACGGCCGCCATGGCCAGAAGCAAAACGACCATCAAGAGGTCCATGAATTCACCGTCTTTAGTGTTATTGTTGCGATTGGCCTGATCTAGCCCTTGTCGCGCCAAAAGCGAACAGGTTTTTTTCCTCAGCCCGCAGACAGAATGCGATCGATCGCGCGGGTGGGCAGGACGCGGCGCAGATATCCGGCGATATAGGTGGGGGTCGTCACGTAGTACCGCGCCCGGGGCCTGCGGGATTCGATCGCATGGGCCAGCTTTCTGGTTACCGCCGAGGCCGGCAATTCGAACCGGTCGGGGCCCGAGGATTCGTAGAGCCGCTTCAGCAAACCGGCCTCGTATTTTTCGCGCAGGGCCGAGTTCTGCCAGTCGATGAACCGTTCGAACATCGGGATCGAGTTCACGCGGATTTTCGACGTGACCGGGCCGGGTTCGATCAGGATGACCTTGATGTCGGTGCCCCGCAGTTCCATCCGCAGCGTGTCGGTGAGACCTTCGACCGCGTATTTCGTGGCCACATAGGCCCCGCGCCACGGAATTGCCACCAGTCCCAGCACCGATGAGTTCTGGACGATTCGCCCATGCCCCTGCGCCCGCATGATGGGGATGACCTGCCGGGTCAGTTCGTGCCAGCCAAAGAAATTGGTCTCGAATATCTGGCGCAGGCCGTCGGTGGGCAGGTCCTCGACCGCGCCGGGCAGACCGTGCGCGCCGTTGTTGAAGACCGCGTCCAATGTGCCGCCCGTGGCCTCGATCACCTCGGCCAGGCCAGCGGTGATGGTCGCCGCGTCGGTATAGTCGATTCGCGGGCTTTCGAACCCCTGCGCCCGCAGCCGGTCACAATCCCGCTGTTGGCGGCAGGATGCAAAAACCCGCCAGCCGCGTGCACGCATACCGTGTGCGGCGTCCAGGCCGATGCCGGATGAACAGCCTGTAATGAGAATTGATTTTTGCATGTCATCCCCGACCTTGTCCTGCGCCAATAGCTATGGTCAGGAATGCGGCAGAGCAATGACATGCAGGTTCTAGTTGTTGGATTTCCGGACGAGTGAGGCCGAAATCCAACCGATCTGTTGCGTAGGTACCACGCGCAGGCGCAACCAGCCGGTGCCGGATTCGCTGAGGATTTCGACTTTCTGGCCGATCACGGCCTTGCCGATGATGGGATAGATCGTGCCGGGGCCATCGCGCATGTTCACCCGGTTGCCCGAGATTTCGCGGATGTCTTTCTCGGGCTCTGGCGGGGTCGGAATTGCCGCCAGTTCGGGTTCGACATCCGTTACGACCTGCTGCAACCCGGCAACCCCTTGTTCCAGCGATGCCAGCGTCAGGGTCACGTTCTGGTCATCGAACAGGGACGGGTTGGCCCGCAACCCTGCGGCGACCTGTGACAGCAGGGCCTTGGTTTCCTCTTCACCCAACACCGGTTCGGCATCGGCCTTAGGTTGAACGATATCCGAGGGTTGCAAAGCCACGCGGGTCACAAGTTTTTCGACCGGCGGCTCGACCAAAGGTTTCGGGGCGGGCCTTGGCGCCACCGCTACGCGATCTGGTTGATCGGCGCGCAACCCACGCGGTTCGAAATCGGGACCTCCGCTCATTACATAGAAAGTCCAGCCAAGTGCGGCAAAGGTAACTAGTATCAGGCGCGTCATGGCGCATCCCCCGGCAATCGTAACATCAAAAAACAGGCAGCAACTCAATTGATGAAATCCTAGCATATTTTGTGGACCGAGTCGAAAAATGGGGGAAATCCGGGGGTTGCCTCCCCCTGTTGCAAAAAGCGCGACTTGTCCCCAGCAAAATATGCGGCGATTGCTTTACCAAGGCGCGCGTGCGTCGTATCACATCATGTATGAACGATACGATCGACGACCCCAACATGGAGGCCCCCGAAGGCGGGGGCGAGGTAGCCGAACCGCTGCGCCGCGCCATTGGTGAGCGCTACCTGACCTATGCTTTGTCCACGATCATGCACCGGGCCCTGCCCGATGCGCGGGACGGGCTGAAGCCGGTGCACCGGCGAATCCTCTATGCGATGAGAGAGCTGCGACTCAGTGCAACCGGAGGTTTTCGGAAGTCCGCAAAGATTTCCGGCGACGTGATGGGCAACTATCACCCCCATGGCGACGCCGCGATCTATGACGCGATGGCGCGTCTGGCGCAGGACTTCAACGTCCGCTACCCGCTGGTCGACGGGCAGGGGAATTTCGGCAATATCGACGGCGACAACCCGGCGGCTTCGCGTTACACCGAGGCGCGGATGACCATCGTGGCGGAAGCGCTGCTGGAAGGTCTGAACGAGGACGCCGTCGATTTCCGCGACAACTATGATGGCACACTAACCGAGCCGGTCGTGTTGCCCGCGCAGTTTCCGAACCTGCTGGCCAACGGGGCAAGCGGTATCGCGGTGGGGATGGCGACGAATATTCCACCGCATAATATTGCCGAACTGTGCGATGCCTGTCTGCATCTGATCAAAACGCCCGACGCACGCGACGACACGCTGTTGAACTATGTCCCCGGCCCTGATTTCCCGACCGGTGGCGTCATCGTCGAGCCGCCCGAGAATATCGCGCAGGCCTATCGCACCGGGCGCGGCTCGTTCCGCCTGCGCTGCAAGTTCGAGGTCGAGGATTTGGGTCGTGGTCAGTGGCAGATCGTTGTCACCGAGATCCCCTATCAGGTTCAGAAATCCAAGCTGATCGAAAAGATCGCCGAGCTGATCCAGACCAAGAAAATCCCGATCCTCGCTGACGTGCGCGACGAATCCGCCGATGACATCCGACTGATCCTGGAACCGCGCTCCAAGAACGTGGACCCCGAGGTGCTGATGGGCATGCTCTACCGCAACTCGGACCTCGAGGTGCGGTTCAGCCTGAACATGAACGTGCTGATCGACGGGGTGACGCCCAAGGTCTGTTCGATGAAGGAAGTGCTGCGCGCCTTCCTTGACCACCGGCAAGAGGTTCTGCTGCGCCGCTCGCGCCATCGCATGGCCAAGATCGACCATCGGCTGGAGGTGTTGGAGGGCTTTATCGTCGCCTTCCTCAACCTCGACCGCGTGATCGACATCATCCGCTATGACGACGACCCCAAAGCCGCGCTGATGCGCGAGGATTGGGGGATTGATCACGTTCGCGCCACGGACGAATCCGACTACATCACGCCCAAACCGGGTGAGGGCGAGCTGTCCGAGGTTCAGGTCGACGCCATCCTCAACATGCGCCTGCGCAGCCTGCGCCGGTTGGAAGAGATGGAACTGGTCCGCGAACGCGACGATCTGATGCTGGAGCGCGCCAATCTCGAAGACCTTTTGGCCGATCCCGCTCTGCAATGGGCCAGAATCGCCGAGCAGTTGAAAGAGACCAAGAAGACTTTCGGCAAAGATTACGAAGGCGGCGCACGTCGGACCCAGTTTGCCGAGGCCGGACAGGTCGAAGAAGTCCCGCTTGAGGCGATGATCGACAAAGAACCGATCACGGTCGTCTGCTCTCAGATGGGCTGGATTCGCGCGATGACCGGTCATATCGACCTGAAACGCGAACTGAAGTTCAAGGATGGTGATGGCCCGCGCTTCATTTTCCACGCAGAAACAACCGACCGGCTGTTGGTCTTTGCCTCGAACGGGCGATTCTACACCGTCAGCGCCGCCAACCTGCCCGGCGGGCGCGGCATGGGTGAGCCGCTGCGCCTGATGGTCGACCTGCCGAACGAGGCACAGATCATCGACATCCTGATCCACAAGCCGGGGCGCAAGCTGCTGGTGGCCTCGGATGCGGGCAACGGGTTCATGGTGCCTGAGGACGAGGTGCTGGCCCAAACCCGCAACGGCAAGCAGGTTCTGAATGTCAAGGGCGGCGAGACGGCGATGATCTGTAAACCGGTTGCGGGCGATCACGTGGCCGTGGTGTCTCAGAACGGCAAATTCCTCGTCTTCCCGACCGAAGAACTGCCCGAGATGACCCGCGGCAAGGGCGTTCGCCTGCAAAAGTACAATATGGCGCGCGGGCGTCAGGGCACGCTGGAACTGGATGGCGGCTTGTCCGACATCACCACCTTCAATTGGGAAGAGGGGCTGAAATGGTCCATGGGCGGCGACAAAACCCGGCACGAGGCCGACATGTCCCAATGGCTGTCCAAACGCGCCAGCGTCGGGAAAAAGCCGCCCTACGGCTTCCCGCGCGACTATAAATTCTCGTGATCCAGCGCCGCGCCCGAGTGAATTTCTGCCGATACGGCTTGGCACAACCCGTATCGGTGCGCTAGATCAAAGAAAAACAGGCCTATCGAGACGATAACATGTTGCGCATTCTGACACTGATCACCGGGCTGGCCCTGATGGGCGCGTGCACCCAGACGCAAGTTTATGAAGAGCCCGAAAGCCTGGGCGAATTCAAACTGCGCGTGAACTACGCCTTTGCGGACAAGGCCGTTCAGGGGCCGGTATCACGCGATGCCACGCCGGACGAATGGACCGATGCGATCCAGAATGCTGTCGATATTCGCTTGGGGCGCTATGAGGGCGCGCAGGAATATGACATCGGCATCAGCCTCGAAGGTTACATGCTGGCGCCTCCGGGCATTCCGGTGATCTACAATCCGAAAAGCACCGCCATCGTTCTGGTCAATGTCTATGACGTGAACAAGAAAGAGTTTCTGGCGAAGGGCAAGCAGTTTCAGGTGCTGGAGGACACGACCGGCGAAAGCGCTCTGACGGGTTCGGGCAATACCCGCACGAAAGAAGAACAGATGAGCGGTCTGGCCCTGAAAGTCGCCGACCGGGTCGAGGAATGGCTGGCCGAGGAACACAAGGACAATGGGTGGTTCGACGGGCGCCCTGACCTGATCCAGCCGCTGGATTCCGTCGAGGTCACGCAAAATCCAGCGTGACAAACCGCTTTTCCCGCAGGATGTGCTTGATTTTCCCCCTTGAACCAAATATCTCGCGCGCGCAGATGTAACCACGGGACCAAGGGTCCCCCAAATCGCAAAAGGGCGCCTGAGGAATGGCAAAGGAAAAGTTTGAGCGTACAAAACCGCACGTCAACATCGGCACGATTGGCCACGTTGACCACGGCAAGACCACGCTGACCGCAG
>NZ_JBQFOU010000015.1:0-112466 GCF_056533845.1 Ruegeria sp. F5
CGATCAACGATCAACGATCAACGATCAACGATCAACGATCAACGATCAACGATCAACGATCAACGATCAACGATCAACGATCAACGATCAATCTTTGGCTGAAAAAATTTGTAACACAACCACCTTATCCTGTCATACTCACCAAGAGGAAACCGGGGGTGATTTTAGAAATCCGTCATTTCTCAAATTGCCCTCGGAACAGTTTTGCTCTTGGAGGCAATCTCCACGCCGGGAAAAGGGTCCCGCCCCTTTTCCAGCAAGCAGGCGTGTGTGCCGGTGGACCGGCGCAGGGCAATCACGCGAAGCGTGGGCTGCCCGAATAGCGCCCGTCACATAACGGCACGTTCAAGTTAAGTATGGCATTTTTCGCGCGCCTCAGCGCGCTCAGTTTTCCGCCGCTTGCGCGGCGGATGTGACAATGCTGAGGCCCGCCGCATCGCGGAGTGTCGCCTCCCCTGCCCGGCCGTTAGGCCGCGCGTCACGTATGGCGCATATGTGGTCCGGGTTTTGGCCGGAGCACTGGAAAGGGCACCATCTCGACACCGGGGAACATGTTGTGCCGAACCTGGATTGAGGTGATGTTGCCGGCCTCATCGGTGTTGACGAATAGAACCCCGCACCGATCCCAGAAAGTCTTGCCTTCTTTTTCACCTGTCTTGACGTTCAGTTTCAGAGTTTGAGTTGCCATCGATTAATCTTCACCGGTGCGCGCAGAATATCTTAACAAATCAATTTAATGGTTGGCGGCAATATCACTTCGATCCGAAACAGGCGCAATGTTCAAATTCGCGAGCAGATGGTCTGTCTTAAGCGCGCCATTTCCAGGTAAAATCAATCATACGCAATAAGCGATACTTATCGCATATTATAGAACACTTTCCGGCGTTCAGATGGTTATTTGCAAAATACAGGGAAAGTGCGTGTAAGTCGGTAGATGCCTTGATTTACATACTTAATTTTCGTCAAACCACCTTTTGCAGCTGATCCCGATGGGCACACTCCACCAGCGCGCTATAGACGTCGTGCGCGTCCTGCAAGTGACCGGGATCAAACCTCTCAGTCTCGGCCAGGTCAGGCTTTGAGTGGAAATATTGCTCAAAACTCTGCCCGTCGGGTGACAGGCCAAGGGTGTCATACAGCCCCTCCATCGTCGCCCGAGGAGACGCGCGCAGATCGTCCTGCAGAAGAAAGATACACTTGTCTTTGTACGCAAGCAGGTCCTGAAAGGCGCAGGTCCAGTATTGCAGCCAGTAATCGGGCGTATGGGTGTCTTTCTGATCCGGCGCAAACCCGGAAAACAGAAAGGGTTTATGCAGATCACCGAACTCGAAATGGCCGATATCCGCCATGTAGCGGGTCACAAAGCTGTCCCGGGACTGCAGCTTGCTGAAGTTGTTGTGCTGCCGCAGCAGGGACTCTGCGTGGCTTTCAGGACGCCGCACCGGAACGACGATCCTGCAATCTGGGAAGGATTTGAGCAGATAGGGAATCCGGGCAATGTTGGCATTGTTTTTCGAGCAATAGCGCGTTTTCTGAACGCTCTGTGACCCGGCCTGCACATTTCGCGCCCGGATGATGCTGCTCATATGCCGGCGCAGGAAGTGGTCGGCCTGTTCATCGGTGTCCGCTGCCCCCCACAGAGCGATCGAGGCCCCTTTGTACCTGTCCGGCCAGAACATTTTCCAGATGACCTCCTCAAAGGCTTCCGCACTTTCGAGGTCGATCTCCATTCCGTCCCCGTGGGCCCGCTGCCGCCGCCGCACGCCGCGCCTCTGGCCGCCGGCCAGCTTGTTCCACAGCACCGGCGCCGTCACGAAAGGCATATCGCGATAGGTATGCGTCGCCACTTCGGGCGCATCATGCAAGGCGTTGAGAACCGCTGTGGTGCCGCCCCGCGCAAGGGAGGTCACGAAAATGGGTTGCAATACCTCTGGCATCGGAGGGCGCGGGATCAGGTGCGCCTCGACCCGCGCGGCCGCTTTCTGAACCGTCGGACCCGAGAAAGCCAGGTTGTGAACGAACTGGTCCACGGGCGAATACTGGGACCCGCCGTTATCCTGCGGTGTTTCGCTGCGACGCAGGCGACCGACGATCTTGACCGCGGCAAACGCCAGAACGGACACGATGACGATGTAATCCAGCCGCAGCATGACATCCAGCACCGCATTTGCGGGCACAAGCCCCGCAAGATCGGCCAGCAGGATGGGCAGACCCGCCGCAGCCAGCGCCAAGGCAATGCGCCATGTCAGGTTCAGGCCGCCCAGGATCAGTTGCACCCCTGCCCGCCGTGCCGCGGCTTCCTTGGCGTCGTCAGACAGTTGGTTGTCAAATAGCGCAGCCACGCCTGCCATGCTTGCACCAACGATCTTATGGGCAATTCCCGCAATATTCGTCCACCACAGGGCGATAATGAACCCCGCGACGGCCAGCAGCGAAACGGCTATCGCCTGTATCATTGCGCCGGGTCGGTTTCGTTACCCGCGCCTGCCGGACCCTTTTTGCCACGGAGCAACCGCTTGAGCGGAAACCAGACCAGCCCGACAATAAGAAAGAGGCCGCCCAGCACCACGGCAATCGTAACCGCGACCGCGCCCAATCCGGCACCGGGGCCGATATAGGCGTGCGCCGGGCTGGCCAGCATCAGAAACGGCACCCCTGCGATCAGCCACAGCGGCATCAGACGCCCCCCGGCCCGGATTTTCGTGATCCAACTCATTGCGTGCATTCCTTCTAATCGGTTCCAAAATAGCTCAATGGGTAAAGTTTTGCAGCGGTGATCTCAGCCGCCCCCCTGCGACGCCAGGGATTGATCGGCAGACACCGCCAGCCCGTGGTCCGAAAATAAGCCGATGGTGAATGACAGAAAAATATGACCCGAACAGTCCGGCAATTTTTTGACCAAGTGCTTCACTCTGTGCGCTTCAAACCCCCTGACACTGAACTTGTTACCCGGCAATACGCCTGCCCTGCGGCCCAAGACTAAACCGCCTGGCAAAAAAATAGGAACATCAAGGCCCCATATTGCAAGGCTCTAATGACTATGCAGCAAAATCAACTGCATTGTTTCCGGATCAGACATTTTTGAAGCCGCGCCCCAAAGCGGCAAACCCGTCTCAAATGCGTGGCAAAAAGCCCCGCAACCGGGCGGGGTTGCCCCCAAACACACGGTTTGAACGGATTTAGGCTTGATCGCCGCCAGTCAAAAATCCAACGTTGCCCCATAGATCTGTAGATTGGGGTTCTGTGGTTATGTCTGATCGCCTGCTTGCATTGCTGTCGCTGGCTTGTCTGTTGGCAATCACGTTCATCGCGGGGCTTGCGTCGGCCTATCTGTATCTGGCCCCGTACAGGATCGCGGTTCAGACCTGGGAAGAAATCAAAGCCTTCATGAAGGAACCGGACCGGCTGATGCCGGCGCGATATGATTTTGAGGGTGTCCGCATTCACAACGCCGACGCCATGGCACCCGGATCCACGCTTATCACCTCGTATTTTCCGGAATTCGACTGGCATGCGGGTGTCCGGCTGATCGACGCATCCGGCGATGTCCTGCATTCCTGGGCGCCCGACCCGGGTGAGATTTTCGGCGGGCGGCATAACTACCCGTACATTCACGGCTCGCATCTTTTTCCCAACGGCGACATCCTGTTCAACTTCGAATTCATCGGGATCGCCCGGATGTCGGCCTGTGGCGACGTGTTGTGGGCCCTGTCAGAGCCTCGGGCGCATCATTCAATCTCGGCAAATGCTGACGGATCGTTCTGGGTATCCGGCAATCAGGAGCTTCGCTCGCGCGATGGGCGCGATGAAAAGCTTATGGATATCCTGTCCTTCCCCGTCTACGAAGATTACTTCATGAAAGTCAGCGCCGATGGAGAGGTTCTGAAATCCATCAGCTCGATCGAAGTGTTCGAGAAAAACGGTCTGAGCGACGTGTATCTGCGAACGGGCCGGCGCTATCGCGGCGATATCTTTCACCTCAACGACATAGAAGAACTGTCAACGGAAATGGCCGATGAATACCCGCTGTTCGATGCGGGCGATATCGTCGCTTCCCTGCGCGACCTTCATATGGTCATGGTGCTTGACCCCGATACGCTTGAGGTGAAGTGGCACACCTATTCAGACACGCTGTTTCAGCACGATCCCGATTTCATCGGTGACGGTTGGATCGGCATCTTCGACAACAATTACGACAGAACCGAAGGGGGCAACCTGCAGGGCGGATCGCGCGTAGTGGCCATCCAGCCCCATACAGAGGAACGCGCCATCCTTTTCCCCAAACAGCCCGACCAGCCGTTCTACACCAAGTGGTCGGGAAAATGGCAAAAGCTGCCCAATGGCAATCTGCTGCTGACCGAATCCCGCGCCGGCCGCGCGCTGGAGGTGACCAGCACAGGTGAACCGGTCTGGGAATGGGTCATGGACCGGTATGACGCCAATCAGGTGCCCGAGGTTATGGAAGCAAGCAGATACCCGATAACCGCAGAAGACGTCGCCGCTTGGAGATGCCCATGACATCAGACAGTGTTTCGCGCGCGAAACATAAGCGCGCGCCTTTTGCCGACGGCATCTTAAAAGGTGGGATTTCAGGTCAATTGGTGTCTAACTAACACTGTTTTGCGTTATTTTCGGGTTTGAGGTCACGGATGCTGCGACGAATTCTGGGTGAAATTGTCAATGACATTCCCGATACGCGCCTGACGCTGTCCCACACCCTTGGACGTTTCAAAGCCTGGCTTGTCGCCAGCCGGGCCGATCTGGGCCTGGCTTTTGTGATCAGCCTTCTGGTCGGCGCGGGGTACTGGTTTCTGGCCAGCCAGATCCCCCTGGCTTTGATCGATCCGAACCGCGATGCATGGGTCTGGTTCGAGGCTGACCTGATCCGGGTGCATCCGGTGATGCTGGATCGCTATGCCAACAATTACCGAACCAATGTCCACCCGCTGCAGGCCATCATCATGTACACGCCGACCAAGGCGCTGATCGTGGCAGGCCTTTCTGAACGATTGGCCGTTCTCGGCGTGCTTTCCGCCACGGCGGGCCTATGGAGTGCGACCCTGTTCGGAGGATTCCGCGGGCTTGGCCTGCCCCGCTTTGACGCCGTTGTTTTCACGGCTCTGGGCGCGGTATCCAGCGCGGCCATCTTCTGGATGCCCATACCAGAGGTGCACGCCTTTGCCGGTCTGACGGTTACGATTGCCCTGGCCTTCGGGACATTGATGCAGCGCGGAACGATACCGCCGATATTGCAGTCGATTTCCAGCACGATTGCATTCTCGATGACGATCACCAACTGGATGGCCGGTATTCTGACCGTGCTTGCCTGCAACTCCTACAAACGCGCCTTCCGCATTCTGGTCGACGGCTTTGCCATCGCAACGGTCATCTTCACCCTGCAGCGGATCGCCTTTCCGCGCTCGGACTTCTTCATTCCGCGCCTCAAATCGGAATTCGCCTATGTCCTGCACGATCTGGCCGGGGGGCCGCTGGACAAGATCCGGGCCTTCTTCGCCTATACCATCGCCATCCCCGAAGTGCCGTTTCTGGACAATCCGGTCTTCCCCGAGTGGATGCGCCTGTCGGTGCAGTTTTCCCCTGTTCAGACACTGGCATGGGTTGGTCTTGCGGGGCTTATACTCTGGGCCATCGTGTTCATCACAGGTCTGGCCCGGGCCATCCTGACCCCCGGGCCGAATGCGCCGGTCGCGCAGGCTTTGCTTTTATATCTGCTGTTCGAAGGGGTGCTGCATTTCTTCTACGGCGATGAGACCTTCCTTTATTCCATGAGCTACGTCCCGGTGATGTTCCTGCTGGCCGGGTTTTCCGTGCTTGGAAAAGGCCGACTGCTCTTCCTGGCCTCGGCGATCATTGCCGTCCCGTTTCTGGCCTATAACAACATTTCCGAGTTTCTGCGTGTCACGTCGGATCTGCAGGCCCATGCAGATGCACTGCTGCAGGCCTCTGGCAATTAATCGGGCCACCCGCTTCCGTGGTTTGGCGATCCGAGCCTCATGCTGTCCGGGACTTTAGCCACTCACACAGGTCCAGATAGAATTCATCTGACATGCCACGGCCTGACAAGGTAAGCCGCGTAGCATCACGGCTGAGCTGCAGACGGATATCCCCAATCTCTTCGGACAGGGGCGCGTCGGGTTCCGGGCTGGATGTCTTTTCAGGCCTTGGCTGCGCCGCGCTGATCGCGTTGGTTAGAGCCGAAATTTCAACGTCCGGGGTCGGGGATGCCGCGGCGTCCAGCGCTGAGATCAGATACCCTGCCCGCTTCGGTTCCTCCTTGAGAACCTTCGCAATCGACAGCCCCAACCGCTCGGGAATAGCTGATGCAAAGCGCAGATGATCGTCCAGCGCATGATAGATCGCCACGAACGAGCCGATCTTGGACCGCTTGGCCCGGCTGGCCGAGGCGAACAGGCCGCGCAGGGCGGCGGCCTCGTCCGGGTAAACGCCCTGCTCTGCCGCGCGGGCCACGATCCGGGCGCGTTCGTAATAGCTCAGCCCGACGCGGATCTCGTTTTCCTCGACCATGGCCACATAGGCGTCGGATGCGCTCTGCGGCTGCCTGAGGAACGCGCGCACGGTTGCAAAGCGTGCCTCGCCGGTTTCCTGCACCAGCGCCCGCAGCGCGGTCATGCGCCGCCAGCCCGAGATCAGGCCGTATCGCCCGCCTTCCAGTTCCACGACCTCGATCGGGGTTTGCTGGCCGCGCGCCTTCAGGCTTTCCTTCAGCGCCTCCATATCGGCGTCATCGGCGACCAGACGGTCGCGCACCAGATAGGTTTCCTCGACAGCCTCAAGTGGCAAGTCCTGCACCAACCGGCCCTCGGCGCGGGCGGCGCGCAGTTCTCCGGACAGTTCTTCCAGCGCTGCCTGCGCCGCCGTGGCCCCGGCCACCTGCGCAACCGGGGGCGCGGATCGCGGCGTATCCGTGGGGAACATGGATTTCACCCCGGGGGCCTGGGCGCCATCCGCCAGATAATCCGGCCGGGCAGGGGTCAGTCGTTTGCGTTTTGCCATCACATTCTCCTTTTCCGGCGCGGATCAGACTCTGCTTCGGGACACAACAGATGTGTTTCGCGCGCGAAACATCGCGCTCAGAGCTTCAGTTCCGGCGTTCCCGCCTGTTCTTCCTGCTGGGCCAGTTCTTCGCCACGCCACACACCGATCAGCAGCTTCTTGAACGAGGCATAGGTGGCATCAAAGGTTTCCCGCCCGCGCACATAGGTCTCGCGGTTGAAATCGCGGTAATCGGCCTCGTAGATGCCGTTCACCTGCTCCCCGGCCTGTCCGATCAGCGCCGTATAGCCCTGCCAGTGCGGCGACAGCGTGCGGCCCAGATAGGCCTGCATCAGCCCGGCCAGTTCCGCCTGCTGGCTGCCGTCATAGCGGGTGATGACCGTGCGCACCGCATCCCACTGAAACGCCATCTCGGGCCGTCCCAGCGCGCGGGCGGCCATGTTCTCTCCGTCTTCGATGGACTGGAAGGTGGAATGCAGCATGTCGAAGAAGCGGCCGGTGGAATCAAACTCCAGGAACGAGGCCCCCATGGGCACCAGCAGAATGTCCGAGGCCGCCAGCCCGTTGATCGTCAGATAGCCAAGGGCAGGGGGGGTATCGATGAAGATGATGTCATAGTCATCCAGCACCCCATCCTCTTCCAGCGTCTCGGTCAGCGCATCCCACAGCTTCCAGCTGCGGCCCTGCATACGCCAGACCGGGATCTGGAACTCGGCCCAGTAAAGGTTCAGCTGCGCCCCGATCAGATCGATATTCGGCCAGTGCGTGTTCTGGATCAGATCACCGCTGCGCCGCTTCAGCGCCTCGGACAGGGTGTCATCGATCGGATGCGGCGCTTCACCCCGGTCTAGCCGCCCCTGATTGTCGCGGCGCAGATGGGTGGCGTAGTGGCGGGCCAGCAGGGGGAACACCGTCTGCCATTCATCGCTCACCTTGCCGCCGAAGATCGAGGTCATCGAGCCCTGGCTGTCCAGATCGATCACCAGCACCCTGTAGCCGTCCAGCGCCGCCGACATGGCCAGATGGGCGCAAGTGGATGTCTTACCGACACCGCCCTTGAAATTCGCCACCGAGACGATCTTGGCGGGCAGCCCCTTGGGGCGGTAGGGGCGGTACTCTTTCGCCTTGGACCCTTCCGAGGCGAAATGCAGGCGCAGGCGCAGCACCTCATCCAGCGTGAACCATTTGGCGCCGCCTTCGGTTTCCGACTGTCCCTGCGGCAGGTCCGGGTTGCTTTTCAGCACCCGGCGGAAATGAGCGGGCGCGACCGGGATCAGGTATTTGGTGATCTCCCAGGTCGAAAACAGCCGCAGCTTTTTCTGCCCGCCCTCTTCCAGCCCCCGGTTTGCCAGATCGGCCCGGCCCCGGGCACAGGCGTCTGCGATGTCCGAGAAATCCTGTGTGCCGGTGGACTCTCCAAGCTCTGCGTAAGCCAGATCGGGGTCGATGTTGAAATAGGGGGGAAGCCCCTCGGATGTGCCCGCGCGCATCGAAAACCTGCTCATGTTCTATGTTTTCCTCAATATACCACAAAAGATGGCATGTGGAAGCATTATGAGCATAAGACTGGATTTTCTAAGCAAAAAGAACGGGTAAAGACCTTCTGAACGGTGGCTTTGAAGCCTGTTGGAAAAAATTGTTCTGTTAGAATCTTGTTATCTTATTAGTTACAACATCATCTTTGTCTTTCTAAACATAAGAAAAAAAACAATTTTCTGTCATTTTTGATGTCTTCAGTGAATCTGATCCCACGATAGGATGACTCTGAACCCACGTTGCACTGACTCTGAACCCACGTTCCGGCGGCTTTACGCTCCCTGTGGATAACTCTACGGTGGGCGTCAATAAAACCACGAACAAAGATTCGGGCAGGAACATATGGGCAGGCTGATATGAGCGGGGCAGGGGCGCTGTTGCCCGACCGCCATCCAACAGGTGATTTTTTCGTATGCGATATCTTCGATGCGCTGCCCAAGACCGATATGGGGTCGATGGAGCATCCGATGTTTTCGCTCTCGACCCGGCCGGACCGGCGGATTCTGAATTACGAACATAACGGGGTCGAGATCACGGTGACGCCTTCGGTGCGCGGTCTGGCGACGATCCATGACAAGGACATCCTGATCTTTTGCATCAGCCAGCTGATGGCGGCGATCAATGCGGGCCGGACGGTCAGCCAGGTGTTGCACCTGAAGGCGCATGATCTGCTGGTGGCGACGAACCGCGAAACCAGCGGCGACGGCTACAAGCGCCTGCGCGAGGCATTCGAACGCCTCGCGGGCACCCGCATCACCACCAACATCGTCACCGGCGAAAAAGAGACCACCACCGGCTTCGGCTTGATCGAAAGCTGGGAGATCGTGCGCCACACCCGGGCGGGCCGGATGGTCAGCGTCAGCGTGAAACTGTCGGACTGGCTGTTCCGCGCGGTGCTGGCGAAATCGGTGCTGACCCTCAGCCGCGATTACTTTCGCCTGCGCAAACCGCTGGAGCGGCGGATCTATGAGCTGGCGCGCAAACATTGCGGCCGCCAGCCCGAGTGGCGGATCTCGGTCGAGGTGCTGCTGAAGAAATCCGGCTCGGCCTCGCCCCGCCGGGTGTTCCGCAAGATGATCCGCGACATGATCGCCGCCGATCATCTGCCCGATTACGAGATGACCGAAGAGCCGGGCGACCTGATCCGCTTTACCCGCCGCGGTCAGGTGGTCGAGGGGCCGGACAAGCCGACCCTGCCGCCGGAGGCGCTGGAAGAGGCCCGGGCGATGGCACCGGGTCGCGATGTCTATGCGTTGGAGGCGGACTGGCTGGCCTATTGGGCCGCATCAGGGCGTCCGCAGATCAGAAACCCGCATCGGGCGTTTCTGGGATATGTGGCCAAGCGGGTGGCGGGGCGGGACTGACGGGTCAGCCTGAATAGGCGTGGCTCTGTTTCTGCGTGCGCGACTTCAGCGACCGGGCGGTGCAGGCCACTAGGATGGCCGCTGCGATGATCATCCAGCCGGCCAGAGCGTAGAACCCCAATGCCATCAGGATGGAATAGCCGGAGAACAAGGCCATCCCACCAGCGCCGAGGCCGACAAGGACAGCTAATCCGATAATTCCCAGCATTCTTCCAAGCCCTCCAGGTTATGGCCTTGGCGCGATCCCAAGTGGGCGGCAGCCATGCCATGGGCAGATACCCACTTACAATTCCGGCACGGAATCATGGCAAAACTTTGAACCACCAGGGGTTAAAATTTGGTTATTGGATACCCGACGGGGCACTGCCCCAGTACTCGCTCGAAACTACGTATTATTGAGGCATCAGGATGCCTGCGCGAATTGTTTCGTAAAATCTTTACACAGGCAACGCGGGATCGAAAAGGCCGCTGAAACGTGCAAATCTCCGCCTGTATACGGTGACGTTGGGTAAACTTTATCGGTCAGACCTGCTTGACCTGAGACAGGACGAAGACACCGGCGATGACAAGCCCGATGCCCGCGACTTTCTGCAGGTTCAGGGTCTCGGAAAACAGAAAGTAACCGACGATCAGAATGCCCACCATCGCAAGGCCCGTGACCGCAGGGTAGGCGATGCTCAGCTCAAGGCCGCGGATGGCAACGATGAAGCTGCTCAGCAGCAGCAGGCCGCTGATCAGACCGGCCCAGGCCCAGGGCGAGGCGATAAGGGCGCGAATGTCGAAAGGTCCTGAAAGCTGTTGTACGGCCAGCTTGAACGAGACGTTGGTGCAAATGTTCGCGCAGACCGCAACCAGCAGGGCAGACCAGTATAGCGACATAGGTGTTCTCCTTCATGTTCAGATCTGCAGACCGGAGCCTTGATCAAAAGACCAGATATTTGGCAGCCAGAGTGACCAGCACAAAGGCCGCACCGACCATGAGGCTTATTCTGTCGCGCAGGGCGTACAGAACCGGGTCGTCGGCAACCCGTCCGCGCCGGGCGCCAACCCAGATGCGGTTGCCCCAATAGAGCAGCAGCAGGCACAGCAGCCACAGGATTTCCGGTGTCCGGTAAATCTCTTTCACCTCGGGGCTGTTGATATAAAGCGCCAGAATGACGACGGCTGCGGTGATATTGGCCACGCCCAGGCTGAACATGGTTTCGCTGTCGGCATAGGAATAATCCCGGCCATGGACATTGCCGTCTTCTTCCGGCGCTGCCGCCACCTCGATATAGCGCTTCAGATAGCCGAGGCTGACAAAGACGAACATCGAAAACGCCAGAAACCAGGATGACAGCACGATGCCGGTGGCCGCTGACCCGGCAATGACGCGCAGCGTGTAAAGTGATGCCAGCACCATCACATCCGCCGTTGCGATCTGCTTGAGCCAGAAGGAATAGGCCATGGTGATGATCAGATAGGCGATCAGCACAACCGCAAAGACAGGCGGCAGGAAGGCCAGCGTCAGGGCAAAGGCGGTCACGGGCAGGGCGATGGCCCCGACAACGCCCGCATGCAGGGACAGATCGCCGGACGGCAGCGGGCGGTGGCGCTTGCTTGTGTGCTGGCGATCGGCGGCCAGATCGACCAGGTCGTTTAGGAAATACACCCCCGACGCGCACAGGCTGAAGCAGATGAAGGCCAGCAAGGACGCAAGAACCGACGAGAAAGGCAGATACTGCTGCGAGGTGAAGATCGGCGCAAAGATCAGGGCGTTCTTGGCGTATTGATGCGGCCGCATGGATTTGACAAAGGCCCGCCACAGCGGCGGGCGCGATGTGATGACTTTCTCGGCTGTGCCCGCAGCCTGTGCCGCTGCCACGTCGGATTTCGGCGCATTGACGAAGATGCCCGTGGCCGAGGCCGCCCAGATCGGACTGTCGGCTGTGCTGTCCCCGGCATATGCAAAGGCCTCATCCCCGGCGGCATCGCGTATGGCGGCCAGTTTGTTGGACCCTTTCAGGTTGTTATCGGCATCCGTTGCCAGAACCGAGTCGAATATCCCCAGATGCGCGGCAACCTTGTCGGCGTATATCCGGTGCGAGGCCGTGGCCAGCACCAGCTGCCTGCCCTCGGCTTTCTGCTGTCTCAGATAGTCAAGAAGCGAGGGTTCGAACGGCAGCGCCTCGGCCTCGAGGGTGACCGCGCGCGCGATGCGCTCCTTGGCATAGGGAATACCTTTGAACAGCCACAGGAGGACGGTGAAGATATTCAGCGGGTTACTCTTGAGGAACTGGAGGATAGCCTCGACGAAAAGATCAGTTCTGATCAGCGTCCCGTCCAGATCAACAAAAATTTTCTCGGGCTTGTCACTCATTACCGGAAGTCTACTTCTGATGGTTACATCATTGAAAGTACGTAATTTTATTAACCTTGTATCTG
Source organism: Ruegeria sp. F5 (assembly GCF_056533845.1). Taxonomy (NCBI): domain Bacteria; kingdom Pseudomonadati; phylum Pseudomonadota; class Alphaproteobacteria; order Rhodobacterales; family Roseobacteraceae; genus Ruegeria; species Ruegeria sp. F5. The sequence continues at coordinate 12,360 of NZ_JBQFOU010000015.1, forward strand.
TTCTGAAAATGCCGAACGTATTGCGCGGGTCTGACCTGTTCAGAGCTTGACGAGCCTGTCCCCCGCCACGGTAATCCCCGCTTTTTCAAAGACATTGCGCGTATCGAAGACCAGTGCCGCCTCGCGCGCGACCAGATCGTAATCCGGGGCGCTGTGATCGGTGATGACGGCCACCGCAGCATAGCGCTTCAGGGTCTCGGCTGTCAGCGGTTCAGAGGACCGGCCCGCAAGCTGGGGGAATTCGCCGCCTTCGGGCAGGCTTGGGAAGTACGGATCGTGATAATCGACTTCGGCCCCCAGCTTCTCCAACTCCTCCAGCAGCACCAGCGCGGGGCTGCGGCGGGTGTCCTCGACATCGCGCTTATAGGCGATACCCATCAGCAGGATGCGCTGCCCGGTCAGGGGTTGTCCGGTCTCCGCCAAAGCCGATCCGTTGCGCGCGGCCAGTTCCGCAGCCATGCGGGCGGCCAGAGTCGATGGTACGGCATCGTTGCTGGACCGGGCCAGATTGATGATCGGTGTGTCCGACCCTGCATCTGCCGCGCGCCAGGCCAGATAGGCGGGCGACACCGGAATGCAGGCCCCGCCAATGCCGGGGCCGGGATAAAAGGGCATGAAGCCAAAGGGCTTGGTGGCCGCAGCTTCGATCACTTCCCAGACGTCTACATCCATTGCTTCGAGCGCGGTCTTCAATTCGTTGACCAGCGCGATATTGACGGTGCGAAAGCTGTTTTCGACCAGTTTGACAGCCTCGGCCGTGGCGGCCGAGCTGACGGGTACGGCACTGGTGACGATGGCGCGGTAGAAATCCTCGACCAGTTGCAGCGACAGCGGATCGTCGGCACCGACCACTTTCGGGATGCTGTGCGTGTCGAACTTGTCATTGCCGGGGTCTTCGCGCTCTGGCGAAAACGCCAGAAAGAAATCACCGCCCGCGCGCAGACCGCCCTCTTCAAGGATGGGTTGCACCAAGGTTGTCGTGGCACCGGGCCAGACGCTGCTTTCCAGCACCACCATCTGACCCGGGCGCAGATGCTGCGCGATCGTCTGCGCAGCGGCGGTGACAAAGCGCATGTCCGGGTCTTGGGCCTCGGTCAGCGGGGTCGGCACGCAGATCAGGATGACATCGGCCTCGGCCAGTGCGGCGGCATCCTGCGTGGCGCGGAACCTGCCGCTGTCCACTGCCTGCGCGATCCGGTCGGATGCCAGATACGAGATGACCTGAGCACCCTGATTGATCCGCGCCACCCGGTCGGGGTTCAGATCAACGCCGGTGGTGTCGAACCCCTCATCATAAGCCGTCAGCGCCAGTGGCAGGCCGACATAGCCCAGCCCCACCACAGCCACCCGCGCGTCGCGCGCCGCGATAAGCTGTCTGAGGGTCTGATGGTGCGAGGTTTCGTAGTTCATAATCTATCCTGATCGTACAAAGTCAGACTGAAATCAATTCGCGGTATGGCCGCCGAAATTTCCGACCTCATCCACGGATAGGGCGGAACGGGTGCGAATCCAACATATTTGTCTGCCCGGTTCGAGACTGCAGTACCCTGTTTCCCAAAAGGGCTCAATTTTTGGGTCATGGCAGCATTGTTGAGGGGTTTCCGACAAACCGAAACCGGGCAAATTTTTATCATTTCGAGCGCAACGCCTGCCGGAACGACGCCTCGGCCAGTTCCGCGCCCTTGTCCCAGCTAAAGCCGGCGGCCTGTGCCAGCGCCTTTTGCGCCAGATCGCTTTGCAGGCCCGGCTCGCTCAGCAGGCGGATGGCCTGATCGGCAAGCGCCTGGCTGGACAGAGGGTCGAAATACAGCCCGCCATCGCCCACCACTTCCGGCAGGCTGCCGCGATCCGAGGACAGAACCGGCGTGCCGCAGGACATCGCCTCGAGCGCGGGCAGGCCGAACCCCTCCCAGAGCGAGGGGAAGACCAGCGCATCGGCAGCGTTGAGCAGGGCGGCCAGTTCCGGGTCATCAATCTCGCCGGTGAAGACGATGCTTTCAGACCGGGCCGCATCGGCGGCGGCGCTGGCTTTGAGGTCTTCGATATTGTCCCAGAACCGTGCGCCGGTGGTGCGCCCGACAATGGCCAGACGTGTGTCCGGCACCTTTGCCAGGATTTCAGGCATCGCCTCGATCAGCCGCAGCACGTTCTTGTGCCGGTTGAACCCGCCCAGATAGACCAGCAGCGGTGCGTCGGGCGGGATGCCATAGGCCTGTCTGGCCTGTATTAGAGCCGAATTGTCGTCATTCGACCGGAAAATGGCTTCAGCCCCTTCGGTGATTGTGTCGATCCGGTCGCGGGGAATGTGCAGGATACGCGTCAGGTCGTTGGCCGAGGCCTCTGAGATCGTCATCACCCGCGTTGCCTGCATCTTGGCCAGCCAGCATTTGGCCTGCCACAGACGGAAGTTCAGTTTTTTGGGAAAGATCAGATCGGGAAAGCGTTCCGGGATCGTGTCGTGATAGCACACCACCGTCGGGCGTCGGGCGGGCAGGGGGAAATAGGAATACACCGCCGGATAAAAGAAGACATCGCAGTCGATGCGCCGTGCCGCCTTGGCCATTGTCAGCAGATCGACCCCGGCCCGGGCCTTGGCCCCGGATGAGGCCTCGGACATCGACAATTCAGACCCTGCAATGCGGATTTCGACCCCATCGGGCACGGGCCGCGTTGGTTCCTGATCGAACAGAAGCGTATAGCGAAAGCCGGTATCGCGGGCGGCCAGAGCGGCGACCAGATTGCGGGTGAACCGGCCAAAGCCGCGTTCGTTGTCCCAGGGGGTGGCGTCAATGGCGATATGGGTCAAATGTCTTTATCCCTGATAACATGTGGTAACTGATTACAAACAAACTATTTTCTGTGTCGTGCGCGCAGATAGTCGCGGGTGGCGGCCAGCCCGGCCTCTAGGTCATATTCCGGGGCATAGCCCAGTCTGGCCCGCGCATGGTCGATCCGACACTGACCGGTGGTCGAAAACAGGTCCAGCATATAGCGATCCGGGTAAACCTCATCCTGCTGCGGCAGCCGTCGTTTGACCATTTGCACCAGAGTTTCGAACCGTTCCCGGCCAATCCAGCCCCGCGCGGCGGCGCTGATCCGGGCGGCCAGCGGCGGTGTGTCGGGGATCTCACCGGGTTCCTCCTGCGGCAGCTGGGCCGCAAGGTCGGCGATTGGCGCATGGCGAACCGTGCCCTTGCCGATGATGCCCGCATAGCCGGTCAGCAAATCCGACCAGGAAAAAGGGGTCGCACCCGAGATGATGAACCGCTCTTGCCCCAACCCCTGCAGCACGGCGGCGCTCAGCATGGCCTGAACCAGATCGTCGACGAAGACCGCGTTGCACTGCCCTTCGGGGTCCGGCAACACCACGCTGCCTGCCGCCATCCAATCGGCCAGCCGGTCGGTCCACAGCATGCTGCCGGGACCATAAACCAGCGTCGGTTGCAAGATCGCCACCGGGCAATTCCCCTGTATCAGAGCCTGTTCCATTGCCATTTTGGCTCGGCTGTACGGTGTGCCCCCGGTCTGGGACAGGGCGCTTTCCTCGGTCAGGTTCTCCTGTGGCCAGCCGTCATAGACAACGATGGAACTGATATGGATGATCCGCCCGACCCCTGCGGCCTCACCAGCTTGTCTGAGCGCATCGAATGCACCAAGGTTTTCGGCTGCAGGCGCGCGCATGTCATAGGCCAGATGAAACAGCACGTCCTGATTGCGCAGGGCGGCTTCCATCGCGCCCCTGTCGCCAAGCGCCCCCGTCATCACTTGCGCGCCCATCGCCTCAAGCGCGCGCGCGCCGTGGCGGCTGCGCAGCAGGGCGGTGACCTGGGCACCAGAGTCCAGCAGGGCGGGGACAAGCCGTTTGCCGATAAAGCCGGTCGCCCCGGTCACGAAGACGGACTTGCCCTTCAGGTGTTCCGATCCGGCGACATTCACGGTTTTGGGCCCCTCTTCGATTCCGCTGTTTTGGCAAGCGCTGTCTGTCAGAAACCTAGCGTGGAGGCAGAGCCTATGCTACTCCGCTTGCAGATGAATTGTTGTTAGAGATGCCGGGTGTAACCCAGTTGCGCACCCGTGATTGTTAAAGAGGAAATTTATGAAGATCGGTGTGATCGGGGCGGCCGGAAAGATCGGCCAGATGCGGGTTCAGAACATTCACGAGTCGCCTGACGCCGAATTGGCGGCGGCTCTGGATCTGGAATTTCACCGGGCTGTGGCCGTGGCAGACGGGGCCCCGGCCTTTACCGATCTCGACCGGTTCTTTGCCACGCCGATGGATGCGGTGGTGATCTCGACCCCCGCCCATGTGCGCGAACCGCTGTGCGTGCGCGCCTTTGACGAAGGGCTGCACGTGCTGACCGAAAAGCCGCTAGCCCCGACGGTCGAGGGCGCAAGGCGGATCGTTGATGCGGCAAAAAAGGCGGGCAAGGCTCTGGGGGCCGGGTTCAACATGCGCTACTACCCGTCCTTCGCGCATGTCAAAGAGGTCGCGGCATCCGGCGAGATCGGAGAGATCGATCATGTCCGCGTCTATGGCGGCCATGACGGGCTGGGCCATTTCACCCATGACTGGGAATATCAGGCTGAATTCTCAGGCGGTGGTGCCCTGTGGGATGTGGGTATTCACATGACCGACATGGCCCGTTTCATTCTGGGTGAGATCACCAGCGTTTACGGCGTGGCCACCAACAAAGTCTGGAACGTGCCGGGGTCCGAGGATAACGCGGTGGCGATTTTCAAGAACCCCGACGGCATTCCGGCGATCTATCAGGCCTGCTGGAACGACTGGAAAGGCTATCAAAGCGTGATCGAGGTCTACGGCGCGCGCGGCATGGTGCGCGGGGCTTATGCGCCGATGCAGAACCTTGTCATCACCATGGACAAGCCGGGTGGTGCGCCCAAGAAAGTGCGCAAGTTCTACCCGGAAATCATGGTGCGCGAGAAACTGAAATCCTGGAAATCGACGGCAATTCAGTCCTTTGGCGAAGAGCTGGCCGATTTCATCCGGCTGACCCGTGGTGAAACCGGCTTGAACTGCGCCGATGGCCATGCGGGCCTGCGCGCGGTCGAAATCGCCGCCGCCGTGCCGGAAAGCACGCGCAGCAGCCAGCCGGTCATTCTGGAAAATCTTGGGGACATGAAAATCTGATGAGCAGCGATCCGACCCTTTCCATCGTTCTGACCATCGTGCAAGGCGGCAGCTATGTGCGGGATTTTTTGGAAGCCGTGCGCAGTTTCGACGACCCGCCGCCGCTGGATGTGATCATTCCCTATGACGCCAGCGTCGCCGATGTTGCCCAATACGCCGAGGATTACCCCGAGGTGCGGTTTCTGGACCTTGGCGTGATCGAGCCGATCCGCCCGATCACGTCCGAGGCGGGCAAGCACGAACTTTACGACCGCCGCCGCTCGGCAGGTTTGGCTGCGGCCACCGGTGACATCATCGGTATTCTCGAAGACCGCGGCCTGCCGCAATCCGACTGGGCGCGCACCATCGTGCGGCTTTACGCAGAGACTGGCAAGAACGTGATCGGCGGTGCGATCGAATGCATGGAGCCGGTCAGCCCGCTGAACTGGGCCTTCTATGTCACCGATTTTGGCCGCTACGGGCGACCGTTCGACACCGGCCCCGCCGACTGGGTCTCGGACGTGAACCTGACCTATAGCCGCAAGGCGCTGGATGAAACGCAGCACCTGTGGAAGGACCGCTATCACGAGCCGATCGTGCACTGGTATCTGATCGAACAGGGGGAGCAGCTGTGGCTGTCGAACGAGGTGGTCGTGCATCATCACCGCCCCAAGGCAACCTTCCGCGAATTGCTGCCCGAACGGTTTGACTGGGGCCGCCTTTTCGGTGAAATCCGGGTGCGCAATCAAAGCAACGCGAAGCGCCTGATGCTGATCCTGGCCGGTCCGCTGATCCCGCCGCTGCTCTGGGTGCGTCACTACAAGCTGCAGGCCAGCAAGGGGCGGGGCATGCGCTATCTCAAGGCGCTTCCTTACGTCATGCTGCTATCGACGGCGTGGACCCTGGGCGAGGTCTGGGGCTACATCACCAAACGCCCCTGATCTGTTGTCACCTCTGGCGGCTCGCCAGATTGTAATAGGTTTTTTCGAACTGGCGATGCACCCAATCCGGGTCGAACCGATCCTCGCGGCTGCGTTGCAGCGCGTTATCAGCCAGTGTTTGCCGACGGCCTTCGTCTGACAGAACATCCGCCACAGCCGTGCAGATCGCATTGATATCGCCGATTGTGACCACCGCGCCGACACTGTCGTCGATCAGTTCGACCACGCCGGAACAGGCGGTGGCCACGGCTGGGGTTCCGGCCTGAAACGCCTCGGCAATGGTAAAGGGCAGCGCCTCCCACCGTGAGGTCAGCAGGAACAGGTCCGCCGCCCGCAACAGCCGGATCGGCTTGTCGGTGCGGCCAATGAATTGCAGGTGCTCGCCAAGCCCCTTGTCACGCGCCAGCGCGTGTAATTGCGCCTCGTCCGGCCCGTCTCCGGCAACGGCGAAGCGATAGCTGGGGTGGGTCTCTTTCATCCGCGCGACGCAGTCGATCAGGATGTCGATCCCCTTTTGCGGCAGCAGGCGGGCCAGCGTGACAATCAGCCGGTCGCCACTCCCAAGCAGTTCGGCCCGCAGCGCGGCAATCTCTTCCGCACTGTCGTCAGGTGGAGGCGAGACGCCCAGACCGATCACCTTCAGCTTGTCCCGCGGGACATTCCCGATGGTGGCCAGATCCTCGGCCGAGCGGTGGCTGGGCGTGATCACCAGATCGCATTTTGCGGCAATCCGGCCGAATGCGGCGATCCGCTCGGGCTCGGACCCATGATAGGTGACAGCCACCGGAATGCGCCGCCCGGTGCGGGCCAGGTTGGCGACCAGGGCGGGGGCGGATTCATGGCAATGGATCAGATCGGCGGGATTGTCCGCCAGCCAGCGCCGTAACCGCCAGGCGGCACTTGCCGTATGGCGCAGCCGGTTGACGATGCTGCCGCCATCGCCCGCGACATAGCGGGTGGGCAGGTCCAGGAAATCCGGCTGCTGATCAGGTCCGCCCCAGATATCGGCGGTGCCCGCCAGCGTGATGCGGTGGTTGCGCGCCTGCAGCCAATCGCTCAGCCCAAGGATATGCCGGGTGATGCCGCCCATCCCGAACTGGGTGCCCATTTCGACAACGTGAAGAGGGTCTGAGGGGGGATCGGTCTGCATCTGAAGCGGGTTCGGGCCAAATTTCTGAACTATGTCCTGATCATACCATGCGCGCCTTGTTTGCCCATGCCGTGATCACGGCCTGCCGCAACCCGCATCCGTTTGCAGCATGTCCGCAACACCGGGTGCCAACCGGCGGCCCGCATAGCTTGTGGCTTTCGATTGTCGCAGGGATCGTGTTTCATACCGGACAGTTATTAGTAGCCCGGTACAATTCGTATGCAGTCTTTGCGCATTTTGATGTTCACCACATTTTACCCGCCCTATTCCTTTGGTGGCGATGCCGTGGGCATTCAGCGCATGGCCCGCGCGTTGGTGGCACGGGGCCATGACGTAACGGTGGTGCATGACGAAGACAGCTATCTGATCCTCGGCGGCAAACCCCAGCCCGAGGGCGAGCCTGACGGCGTGCGGCGGATCGGTCTGCGCAGCCGCAACGGCATGATGTCGAACCTGCTGACCCAGCAGCTTGGCCGCCCGGTGGTGCATGCGGGCCGTATTCGTCAGATTCTGGACGAACGGCAACCGGATATCATCTGGCACAACAACACCTCGCTGATCGGCGGGCCGGGCCTGTTGCCGATGGGCGAGGGGCTGAAGGTTTATGAAGCGCATGAGCATTGGTTGGTCTGCCCCACCCATGTGCTGTGGCGGCACGGGCGCGAGCTGTGCGACGACCGCCAATGCCTGCGCTGTGTGCTGAACTATAAGCGCCCGCCGCAGCTGTGGCGCTATACCGGGGCGCTGGACCGGGCGCTGGATCACATGGATCTGATCATCGCCAAAAGCGAATTCAGCCGCGCCAAGCATCGCGAATTCGGCCTGCGTCAGGACATGCAGGTGCTACCCTATTTCCTGCCCGATCTGGACCAGAGCGCCCTGCCGGAACCGGCGGCGCATGAGCGCCCGTATTTCCTGTTTGTCGGGCGGCTGGAAAAGATCAAAGGACTGCAGGACGTGTTCCCGGCCTTTGACCGCTATCCCGATGCCGATCTGCTGATCCTCGGCGATGGCGACTATGCGGATGAGTTGAAACAACAGGCCGCAGGCAATGACCGGATCAAGTTCCTGGGCCGCAAAACGCTTGAGGAACTCAACGCCTATTACCGAGGTGCCATCGGTCTGATCGTACCGTCCGTGTGTTACGAGACTTTCGGCATCATCTTGATCGAAAGCTTCCGGCTGGGCACGCCCGTCATTGCCCGGCGGCTGGGACCCTTCCCTGAAATCGTCGAGCGCGCAGGTGGCGGGTCGCTGTTTGAAACCGAGGACGACCTGATCACCGCAATGCGCGACCTGCAGCATCAACCCGACCGGCGCGAAGGGCAGGGGACAGCTGCGCGCGACGCGTTTCTGGACATCTGGCACGAGTCCTCGGTGCTCGAAGCCTATGGGGCCGCGCTGGCCCGTGCGGCGCATGACAAGGGCGATCACGCGCTGGCCCGGGCGCTTGAGGCCGGAGCGTTTGAGCGCGGGGCCACGCATCAACCCCCCGCCAGATCAGGACGGGCGATCCAATGAGCTCTGACAAAAGGCCAAAAAGCTCATTTTCCGGGCGGGTTGCCCGATGGGTGTTGGGGTTGTTCCGGATCATGCTGTCCGGGGTGCTGGTGGTCTTTGTGATCCTGATCGGCTTCCTCTGGCTGGTCGTGACGGCGAATACGGCGCTGCGGGATCTCGAGTTCGCCATGCGCGCGACGGAAGATCACGAACGCCTGCCCGAACCCGATCTGTCACGTCTGCAGCAGGCCGCGCTTTTTGTAACGGCCCAGGTGCTGCCATTGCGCCAGCCCGGATATCATCTGATCACACCCGGCCGTGTTTTCCGGGATTGTGCAGACTGCCCCGAACTGGTCGAGGTTCCGGCAGGCTATTTCCTGCTTGGCTCTCCGATCTTTGAAAAGGGGCGTTATGTGCATCTGTTTATTTACCGCCCCCTTCGGAAACAGCTGAAACATGCCAACCGGGAAGGCCCGAGACGTCTGGCTCGTATCCCGCGCCCGTTGGCCTTTTCCCGCTATGAGATCACGTATGGGCAATGGAAACAGGCGCAGGAAGATCCCGACTGGTTCGCGATCACCGGGCGTGAGCCGTATTTTCCTGAAGTGGAGCCTGGCTATCGCGACGACCAGCCCATGACGCCGACCGAATGGAGCGATGCAAAAGCCTATGCCGCTTATCTGAGCGTCAAGACAGGGCACACCTATCGCCTGCCAACCGACGCGGAATGGGAATACGCCGCCCGGGCCGGATCCGTGACGCGGTTTCCATGGGGCAATGAGGTTGGGAAAGACAACGCCGTCTGCATCAATTGCTCTACCATCTGGCCCGAGCGCACGATGGCCCCGGTGGGCCTGCATCCGCCCAATGATTTCGGGCTTTATGACATGCATGGCAACGGCTTCGAATGGGTCGAGGATTGTTATGAATCCTATCATGACCCGGTGAGGATCGACGGCTCTGCCTATGTGCAGGACGAATGTGAATTCCGGGCCATGCGGGGTGGAGGATCGTATTCACAGGACTGGCAGAGCCGCTCCGGGTTTCGTGTCGGACCACATCATTACAATCGTGGCTATGGGCATGTCTTTCGTCTTGTCCGGGAACTGGACTAGGGTGCCAGCGTTCCAATCCGATGCGCGTTGGCCATGACCGAAAAGGTGATGGTTGTGGCCGGAATGCTGGGCAGGCTCGAGGCATCGACAAGATGTACCCGTGACAGACCATGCGGTCGCCCAAGGATGTCGGATTGCCCCGCACCGGGCGCCTTGGCCATGGGGACCGAGCCGCCGACGTGAAAGCTGGACCCCACACCGCCCGGACGGCGGGCGAAGCTTAGCGGTGTAAGCCCCGCCAGTTTCAGGACCTGCGCCATGCGTGCCGTGGCGCGGGCCATGACCTGTTCGGTTTCGTCATTACTCTGCACTGCCGGAACAAGCCGCCCATCCGCGGCCAGCGTCAGATCGATCCGGGCGGAATGGGCCGAGTGCATAAAGGCCTGCGCCACGATCAGCCGCCGTGCCAGCATTCGCCATAAAGGGGCCGATCCCGGCAGTTTCGCGCCGTAGCTGCTGATCAGGTCATGGGCGTAGAACTCGTTCCAGGTATAGACCTGCGCGTGCACCAGATGGGGTGAAATCTCGGGGTCGTCCAGCTCGATGAAAATCTGCGGCAGGGTGTGATAGGGCCTGCGATCCGGACGGCGCGGCGTGCGCCAGCGGTGCAGGCTGGGCAGAAAGAAATGCTGGCTGTCCTGCAATTGCAGACCGGCGGACGGGTCGGGTGAGGATGTCAGAAGCAGACGCGCCGTTTCCAGAACGCCTGCAGCCACAAAGATGCGTGTTGCTTGCAGGGTCTCGCCATCCTCCAGCGTCACCGTGACGTGGCCCGATTGTTCTTCGAACCGGCGGGCAAGGCCGGTGCGGTATTGAAAACCCGCGTGGTGGCGCAACGCGTCCAGCGTTTTCCGGGCGGAATAGATGTATCCCCATGGGCATCCATGCAGGCACTGACCGCAATACTGGCAGTCGGGTTCCACGGCCAGACGGGCCAGCCCGGCATGGGCGCCAAGCTCCGACAGGCCGGCTTTCTGCTGCTCCAGTCGCTGCAATATTTGCTGCGCCTGTGCCGACGGGATCAGCGGTACCCGGTCCTGCATCGACAGGGCGGGGAGCAGATCCTGCAAGGCATCCTGCCGCCCGCTGATCGGAAGAAACTGCGCGACAGCGCGGTAATGCGGGGCCAGATCCCCGGTCATCAGGGGCCAGTCGGTGATGTCCGCAGCGCGGTTGGGCAAAACCGCCGAGCCCCAAAGGTTGGACAACCCACCGGCGGCGTGCGAGGCGCGCAGCCCGATCCGATCCGGCGACACCAGCGTTTCGTCCCCCGGCACCATGGCGAAATCCGACCCGAAGCGGCGCACCTGCCCGGGTGGCGTTTCGAATTGCGGGGCCTGCCAGCCCTGCACATCACCAGCGGTCCAGATATCGGGGTCCGAAGCGGCCAGCTTTTCTCGGCGGTCCTGCGCCGGGGCCTCCAGCCTGCGGCCCCCGTCCAGCATCAGAACCTGACGGCCCCGGTTCAGAAGCGCCGTGGCCACGGATACGCCCGACGGGCCCGATCCGATTACCAGATCAGTCACGGGACAGGGCCCCGCCGGTCACGCGGAAACCGGCCGTTTCATCTCGGCGACAATGTCGTCGATGATCTGCTGCAGCGACCGCATCGGGCGGAACCCGGTGACGCGTTCCAGTTTCGAGACATCGGGCAACCGGCGCTGCATATCCTCGAACCCTTCAGGGTAAACTGTGTCATACGGCACGCATTGGATTTCCGAACTGGACCCGGTTGTGCGGATCACCTGTTCGGCCAGTTGCCGGATCGTGACCTCCTGATCGGTGCCGACATTGAACACGTCACCGAGTGCATCAGACAGGGTCATCAGGCGGCACATGGCCTCGACCACGTCGGCCACATGGCCGAAACAGCGCGATTGCTCACCCGTGCCGTGGACCATCAGCGGTGCGCCTTCCAGCGCGGATTTGACGAAATTCGGCAGCACCATGCCATAGCGCCCGGTCTGGCGCGGGCCGGTGGTGTTGAAGAAGCGCAGAACCGTGACCGGCAGGTTGGATTCGCGCGCATGGGCCAGCGCCAGAAACTCGTCCAGCGTCTTGGCGCAGGCATAGGACCAGCGCAGGTTGCGGGTGGCGCCAATGGTCAGGTCGCCCTCTTCCTGAAACGGGAAATTGGTGCTTTTGCCGTAAACCTCGGAACTTGAGGCGATGAAGGTATGCGTCTTGTTGACCAGCGCCGCATCCAGCACATTCTCGGTGCCTGCCACATTGGTCAGGATCGAGCGGCTGGGCTCGTCCATGATCAGCTTGACGCCCACAGCGGCGGCCAGATGAAACACCACATCCGCCGGGGCAACCAGATCAGCCACCAGTTGGCGATCCAGAATACTGCCTTTGACAAAGGTGAAGTCCGGGTGGTCCGCGACAGAGGCCAGATTGGACATCAGCCCGGTCGACAGATCGTCAAGGATCGTGACCCGATGCCCTTCACTGATCAGCCGTTCCGTCAGATGGGACCCTATGAACCCGGCTCCGCCGGTAATCAGAATATGCATGTGTTTGTACCAGTCACTTTCCAAGAACCAATTTCACAGACGCCCCGGCCACAGCCAAGGACAGAGTCCGATGTGCCTACCATGATTTTCCCCGCACCATCGCCCGCACTCCGCGCATCACTTTGCGCGCTGTCAGGTAAGGCCCGCCGCGCCCGGCCAGATGCGCCTGCCAGCGGGTGAGGTCGTTGAAATAGAACATCTCGAGCCGGGGCAGGTCGTAGATGTCATCCTGCGGACCGGCCACGCCCAGCCTTGTGCCGACCGAGGTATCGTAATACTGCGCAATCTGCCTGAGCACCCGGTGGTTTGACGCGCCATAGGGCGGGGCGAAATGCCGGACCGGCTGGCCCAGCCGGGCGGTGATGTCCTGGCCCGATCCGGTCACCTCTTCCTCCAGCGTCTCGAGGTCCAGCGAGGACAGGTCGGCATGGCTGATGCTGTGTGCGCCAAACTGAACACCTTCACCGGCCAGCGCCTCGACCCGGTCCCAGCCCATCAGCGGGCGGGCGGGGATGTTGCCCCCGGCCCAACTGTCGCTGCCGCCCATCAGGCCCGAGGGCAGATAGACGATCGGGCAGAAGCCATGATCGCGCAGGATGGGCCAGGCGGTGTCGGCGAAATCTTCAAACCCGTCATCGAAGCTGATGATGACCACGCGGGGCGCAGGCGGGCTGGCCAGCGCATCCGGTGTCACCACCGGCAGGTTTGACTCGGCCAGAGCCTGCATCTGCGCGGCGAAGATGTCGGGCGCAATCGAAGTCGGCCCCGGCGCATCCGAGATCGAATGATACATCAGGATATCGGCCTGCCAGGCGGGCATGGTCAGTCTTCCACCACATGGGTGGCAAAGACCTCGCGATACTTATTCCATTTCGCGCGGTCGACATGGCCCTTGCCGTCGATGCAATCCGCCGCGCCATAGGCCATCGCAAAGGCATGGTGGGTATTGTCATGGGCAAACAGCCCCTGCCGTCCAAATACGAGCAATCCGTCCAGATCTGAGAGCCACTGATCGACGGTATCGAACCGCTCTTCATAGCCCACATCGTAGACCGGATAGGCATGGCTCAGCCGCCGGGTTTCGCAGCGGCGCACCGGCACGGTTACGGGCAGGCCCAGTTGCCCCAGCCATTTGGTGAATTCCTGCCCCAGTTCCTCATCGGACATGGACCACCATTTTTCATCCGGATCGCAGGGCAGTTCGGCGCACAGCACGGTGACGCCCTCTGGCGCACCGCTGGCGTTATAGTTCTTGGGCTCCGACATGCGGCTGATCGGGATCGACAGTTCCGGGAAATAATGCGCATCGAACTCGGTGAACTGGTCGGTCTCCAGCACCAGATACAGCAGGATCATACCCCGGAACCGAATGGCGCGGGCGGCCTCGACCACTTCTGCCGGAGGGTCGCCGATCAGGCGCGTCAGCCCGGTTAACGGGATGGTCGACAGGATCAGGTCGCCGGTCAGGTGGCGCTCGCTGTCACAGTCGCGGATCGTCAGGCCGGTGATGCGGTTGCCGTCCCGCTCGATGGCGGTGATTTCGGTGTTGAACAGGAAGGTGGCCCCGTTGGCTTCTGCACTGTCCCGCATCGCGTCCGAGATTTGCCCGAACCCTTTGCGCGGATAAAAGAACCGCCCCGCGGTTTCGCTGCGCAGCCCCGGCAGCAGGCGCAGCATCTTCATCAGGATCTTGCCGACCGAGCCGCTGCCGACCCGACGCTCGGCCAGTTTCACCGCCAGCTTGTCCGGATCCAGACCCCAGAGCTTGCGCACATATGGGAAATAGAAGTTGTCCGAGATCGTCGGCCCTAGCCCGTCATAAAGCACGGTCGAGAATGTCTCGGGGCCAGCGCTTTTCTTGCGGAAGGGTTTCAGCGCCATGTCCCCGATCAGCGACGCGGCAAAGGGTTTGGGCAGGCGCATTAGCGCATCGGTCAGTTTCAGCGGGAAGTGAATCCACTTGCCGCCCAGCCGGATACGCCCGTGGCGCGGACGCAGCAGCAGATCGTCGCCCAGCAGCGTCTTCACATCGGCCAGCACCTCCGGTTCCGCCGCCGGGTGAAACCGATGCGAGCCATAATCGCAGATTACGCCCTCAACCGGGAACGAGGCCGAATTGCCCCCGGCAATGGGCGCGCGTTCAATCACGGTCACCTTGGCCTGCCCGGTCAGGGCATGGGCGGCGGCCAGACCGGCAGGGCCAGCCCCCAGTATGATGATTTCAGGCGTGTTACCGCCATTGGGTCGGGAAACATCCGTCACTTGCACTCTTCCTTTTGGGAACTAGCCGGGGCGCTGAACCGCATTCCGGACATGGTCAAAACCAGCGCGCCAAACCCGCCCGCTGTAAACAACACAACCTGCCAGACCAGCCCCGCGGCCACCACCGCGGGCGCGCTGGCGCCGAAAGGGGCCAGAAAGCCAGCCAGCGTCGCTTCGCGCAGGCCCAGCCCGTTCAGGGATACCGGCAACACCGCGATGATCTTGGCCAGCGGCCAGGCGAAAATCCACGGGCCTACTGCCACATCGACACCTGCCGCAATGGCCAGCCACCAGGCCAGCAGGACCAGCACCAGCTGGATCAGCACCGAGGCGATGAAGGCCACGGCCAGCGCACCGGGCTTGCGCCCCATCCCGGCCAGCGCATCGGCCAGACGATGGGCAAAGCCTTTGCCGGGCAGCGACGGGATATAGCGCCAGGGCAGGGGCAGCAGGCGCGGTAGCGCGACCATCCCCGCCAGCGCCGCCAGCAGGACCAGCGCTACCGGCCAGATTGCATGCCTGCCCTCGGCACTTTCCCATGTCAGGACCAGACCAAGGCAGGACAGGGTCAGCAGCGCCACCATATCGATCAGCCGGTCAACAGTTGCGCCCGCAACAACCTGCGCGCCGTCCTTCATCGCCGCCTGCGCCAGACCGGCGCGCACTGTATCGCCGCCGATGGCCCCCGGCAGGCACAGGTTGGCCGCCAGCCCGGCAAAATGCGCCCGGATGGCCAGCGGGGCGGCAAACCCGCGCCCCAGCAGCAGCCACCATTTCAGCGCCGCACCCACATGAGCCAACAGGAACAGGACCAGCACGCAGGCAAATACCCAGATCGGGATAGCCTTCAGCGCCGCCACGATGGCCTCGGCGGGCAGAATCCAGAACAGGACCGCCAGCACCAGAGCCGATCCGGCAACCCGGATCAGCCAGCGTCGTTGATTTGGGTCAGAGAGCATTCTGCCGCTCGCCTCACGGTCTGAGATGCAGCCGCGAGATCATGTCGGCGATCAGCCCCAACGACCAGATCATGATCGCCGCCAGAAACGAGAACACCGCCGTTTCGCTGAGGTTCCAGTAGAACATGTCGATAATGAATTTCACCGTGCCCAATGTGAAGAACGCCAGACCCAGCGGGATGAACACCCGCAGCGGATTGAACAGCGTGCTGATGCGCAGGATCAGGATGATGAAGTTCAGGAAATCGATCGGCCGGATTTTCGATTTGCCCACCCGCTTGCCGTATTCGATCGGCGTATAGATCATCCGCTTGCCGTTCGAGGTCATGCACAGCGTGATCGTGGTGGTGAACGAGAAATTCTGCGGCAGCAGCGGCAGGAACGGGATCAGCTCGGATTTGCGGAACACCCGCAGGCCCGAGTTCAGATCGTTGATCTTGCGCTCGGCCAGGAACGAGGCGAAGGCGAACAAAAACTTCTTGGCCGGTTTGCGCAGCAGCGGCACGTTCTTCATCGCCGCCCCCCGGTCGCCCACCACCATGTCCTGATCCCGGCACATGGCCAGCATGCCCGGCAGGTAACGCGCGGGATAGGTGCTGTCAGCGTCCAGAATAGCCACATATTCATGTTGCGCCATCCGCACCCCGCGCTTGAGGCTGGCCCCATAGCCGGAGTTGACATCGTTGAAGGTGACGGTTGCCCCGCTGGCCTCGGCCTCGGCGCGGGTGTTGTCCTGACTGGCATCGTCCACCACGATGATCTCGTAGGGAATGCCCAGCGGTTCCAGATGGGCGCGCACATCTTCGACCGTGCCCCGGACGGCGTTTTCTTCGTTATAGGCAGGAATGACCACGCTCAGGCTCATGCCCGATGTATCCGGCGCACCGGTTGTGGTGTTGTCCGGGGTGATCTGCTCGGCAACCTTGTTCATGAAAATGGAAACCCTTTACGTACTTAATATGTATTCTACCCGGCCTCATCCGCGTGGCATGTGTGATCGTTCCGGGCGCGACGGGCTCAATTCCCTCTGCCGCCCATAGTATTCAAACACAGACAGGCTGAATATAGACAATAATTTTGACCAAATTCGATCTTTCCGGCGTCTTGTTGTACACGCCGCCCACAAACTGTCATCCTGCCTTGTATTTCAATGCTTTCAACCGTCTCTGCGCCTGTGCGGCAGCGCAACACCGGGTTTTCCAGAATGTTCGGATGTCTGAGGCCCAGTACGCCGCAGAGTGAATGTTTCCAAATCGGCTCTTATCAGGGCTGAAGCGCCGGTTTGATCCCGAATTCACCGGGTTGCTCTGAGTTGCGGCACAGGCGCGTGACCGGGACATTGGCAGGCGTCTCGACAGTGTTGTCTCTAAACCGATACGCTACACCCCAGAATGCCGGCGGTTTCGTGTGGCAGTAGGGCAGTGGGAAGGATTTTGATGTCACGGGGGCGGCGTTTCACCAGCGGCGTTGCATGGATGTCCGTTGGCGTCTGGGCCGAGCAGGCATTCAATTTCATAATCATTGCCATCCTTGCGCGCTTGCTTGGGGCCGAGGCCTTTGGCCTGGTGGCAATGGCCGCCGCCTTTGTCCTGTTTTCCGAATTTCTGGTCCGCGAAACCATATCCGAGATTTTGCTGACCCATGACACGCTGACGCCCGAACGGCTGAACTCGGTCTTTTGGCTGCTGGCGCTTCTGGGGGCTGGCCTGACCGTGCTGATTATTCTGGGTTCTGGGCCGGTCTCGGGGTTTTATGACGAGCCGGTTGCCGGGCAATTGCTGATCGGGTTATCGCCAACGGTGCTGATGATCTCGCTCACGGCGGTGCCGGTGGCGCTGTTGCGGCGCGAGATGCGGTTTCGCGTTCTCGCCTTGCGCGCGGTGCTTGGTGCCATCGTTGGCGGGGCGGTCGGGATCGGAATGGCCCTTGCGGGCTACGGGGTCTGGAGCCTGGTCGGCCAGCGGGTGGCAATGACCGCCACCAATATCGTGATGGCCTGGGGGGCCGTCTCGTGGCGACCGAGTTTCCACGTCTCGGGGCATCAGATCCGGCAGGTTCTGCATTTCAGCCACCGCATCATCGGGCTGCGGGCGGCCGAACTAGTGGCGGTGCAATCGCCTGCGGTTCTCATCGGGGCGATGCTGGGTCCGGTCTCAGCCGGGTATTATGCGATTGCCTGGCGGGTTGTGGAAACGGCGTCGTTCCTGACCATCACGCCGTTGCGCATGGTCTCGCAGCCCGCTTTTGCGGCGGTGACGCGCGGGGGCGGCAAGGCGTCCGAGATGCTTTTGGATGTCATGCGCCTGACCGGGTTCGTGACCTTTCCGGCCTTTGCCGGATTGGCGGTTCTGTCGGAACCGGTGCTGGTTCTGTTGTTTGGCCAGAAATGGATTCCGGCAGCCCCGGTTCTGAGCCTGATGTCCGTATTCGGAATGTATCTCTGCACCGAAAGGGTGCAGCAGACATTCTGCCTGGCGTCAGGTCAGCCGGGCAGGCTGGCGGTGTTGTCGTGGATTGAGGTGGTGCTGGCCGCCATTGCGATCACGGTCGCCGCCCCCTACGGCGTGCCGGTTGTGACGGCGGCCTTTATCGCGGTCTTTCTGTTCATGTGGCCGTTCAAATTCGCCAATCTGGCAACGATCTCGGGGCAGCCTGCGCTCAGGCTGGCGTCGCTGCATGCCCTGCCCCTGATCTCGGCGGGGATCATGGCGGCGGGCGTTGCGGGATGCCTGGCGCTTTTGGGCAATCAGGCAAACATTATGCGTCTGACCGTAGGCATCCTGACGGGTGTGGTGATTTACACCTGCCTCGCCTTTGTGACGATGCGAGGCAGGTTCGCAGTGCTCAAGGCGCTGGCCGCCCGGGTATGATCTCACCAGATGGGGCTGCCCATTCGGAACGTGATTTTCTGTTCTTCGCCATCCTGCTTTTTCAGGTAAGCGATAACTTCGTTTCCCGCCTCCAGCGGATCAAATCCGAAACGGCCCAGAGCTTTGTCTCCGTTTCGGGTCAGATCAACCGGTTGGGCCGCAGCGCCGTTGACCTCGACCGAAGCCGCATCGACATCCGCTGCGCCGACCTGCAGTTCGATCTCGATCGGGGTATCGCGCCTTAACGGTTCATGCAGGATCAGCTGTGCCACCGCGCCTTTGGCATCAACCGGGTGCACGCGCGACGGTATATAGGCATCCGGATTCACACGCCAATATATGACGGAAAGCATGCCCAGCAGGAGCAGCGGATAGATCCAGCGCAGAACGCCCATCCCGCGCCAGATGCGCCTGACAGAACCCTGCGCCGGGGTCGCAGGGGCCAGACGGGCCGCATAGATAAGTGAGCCGGTAAAGGCCAAACCCGTGGCCACAAGCCCCAGAACAATCCAGAGCGCCATTGAAAACGCGCCGCCCCAAAGCCCGTAATGCAGCAGTTCCATCAACAGTTCCAATGTGCCCAGCCCCTTCAGGTCATCCGGCGTGTGGACACCAAGAACCTCAAGCGTCAGCGGATCCACGGCGACGGTGCTGCCTCCGCGCAGTTCGGAAAAATCCGGATGCGGGCCGCCGAATTTCAAAGCGCCCCCCTTGCCGCCGGGAATGACCAGGATGTTCGGCTCAAGGCCGGGCAGGGCGTCGCGCGCATTGGCTTCGGCCTGGTCGATAAGGGTCCCGCCAAACCCTTCGGGCAGGGCGGTTTCACGCGGGGCGGGGGGTGGAAATTTCAGTCTTTCCCCTTCGATCCCCAAACCGCCCAGCAGGAAGTAGAAACTGGTGATGGCAATCACAAGAACCAGCGGCAATGTCCACAAAGCCGTCAGCCGATGGGCCCCCCCGGCCCATGACCGGAGCCCGCCCGCGCTGCTGGGCCATCTGAAAAACCCTTTCCAGAACCGCCGGTAGGTGATCAGCCCGCTGACCATCTGAAACAGCAGCAGGATCGACGTTGCGCTGAAAAGAATGAACACAATTCTGCTGTCGGTCAGAAACGTATCGTGAAGACCCGCAAGAATGCTGGCGAACCCCGGATCGCCTGTCTCATAGACGACGGCACCTGTGGTGGGGTCCGTCCAGTAGCTTACGCGTTCTCCCCATCCCGAACGCCCGAACGTACGGTCCACAAACCACGGCGCGGGGCGTTTGAGGATCACGAAGGCATCGCCTTCGGGGTGGGCGGTTTTGATCCCCTCGTAGATGTCGCCGAAGCTTGCTGTACGCTCGTCTTCCGCGGCAGAGGTCCAGATCGCGGGCCGACCTATGGATTCAAGCTCGAACCCGGCCACAAGCAATGTGCCAGTCAGAAACATGAATGTGAAAAAGACGGAAAGATATAACCCTATCCAGGTGTGAAGCCGGAATAACTGGTTACGGATTTTACGAGTCATGGGAACACAATCGGCCAATGGATTCGGGTGATAGTAACGCAATTAATTGGGTCGAAAAGAAGGACGCAATAACGCAGGCTGCATCCGGTGTCATGCCCCGGGGATTTAGACCGGTTCTGTGGCGGCAAGCACACTGCATTCTAAAACATTTCTGCCGATTGACTGTTGCGCGAATCTGCAATGGCACAGGATGGTATAAGCGTGACCGAGCCGGCGGTGTGTAACCGGCATTCGTAGATGTTAAGCAAAGAAATGATATGAAAACGATTTCTATTGTCTCGCCGTGTTTCAATGAAGAAGACAATGTCGCGGATTGCTACGAAACCGTTAAAGCGATTTTCGACAAGGATCTGCCCGGTTACAGGCGCGAGCATATTTTCATCGACAATGCGTCGACCGACCGGACAGTCGAAATCCTTCGTGACATTGCGAATAACGACCCCGATGTGAAGGTGGTGGTGAATGCGCGGAATTTCGGCGTATTCCGGTCTGCCTTCAACGGGTTGCGTTATGCCGAGGGGGATGCGGTTATCGTCATTTTGCCGGTGGACCTGCAGGATCCACCCGAAATGATCCCGGAATTCGTCGAGCTTTGGGAAAGCGGATATGACGTCGTCGCCGGCGCGCGCAGCACCCGGGAAGAAGGGTTCATGATGCGCAGGGCTCGTGGCATTTTTTACTCTATTGTCAATGGGTTGTCGGATGTATGGCTGGAACCGTCGGTGGGAGAGTTTCAGCTGATCGATCGCAAGGTTCTGAAGGCTGTCCTGTCCCATAACGACCACTATCCGTACATCCGTGGCATCATCGCAAGCTGCGGGTTCCGCAGGATTATCGTGCCTTATGTCTGGCGGGCCCGGAAAAGAGGCTTATCGAAACACAGCTTGATGGCGCTGACCGATCAGGCGCTGAATGCCATTTTCTCATTCACGCGCGCACCGATGCGGTTCTGTACATTCAGCGGGTTGGCGATTGCCGCAAGCTGCATTCTGTTTTCCCTGTTTGCCGTGCTGATGTATTTCCTTGATCCGAACCAGGCTCCGCGCGGAACCACGACCATCATCGTGGCGCTGTTTTTCCTGTCGGGGATTCAGATGCTGTTCATCGGCATGTTGGGAGAATACATCACTTCGATCCACAATCAGGTCCGAGGCGGCCCGATTGTCACCGAACAGGAACGTATCAACATCGAAGGCCCCGCCCGGGATCCGGCGCTGATCAAAGACGAGCATTCGGCATGAGAGCATGTCTGGTTCCACTGCGGTGGTGCGGTGGTGCGGTGGCGCTGTGGGCCTGCGGCGGGCCGGTCTGGGCCGCGGATGCTGCGGTTACAAACGCCACGCTGGCCGAGATGCGTATCTGGTTTGCCGCGATGGCCGCGGCATCGGTGCTTTTGCTGGCTGTGTTCTGGTCTCGCGGGAAATTGCTGTTTGGTCTTTTGGGCGCGGTGGTGCTTTTGGGCAGCGCGGCCAGGTTGTGGCTGACACAGCCGCTTTGGTTTCCCAGACTCGAAATTTCGGCGGACCCGCCTGAAAACCTGATCATGCTGGCGGTACTGGCCGCGCAGGCGGGGCTGACGTTTTTTGTCCTGATGCGGCCTGCCGGTCGGGCGGCAATACGTGGCCTGTTCGCGCAGGCCGGGGGATTGCGACTGGCCCTGTTAGTGGTGCTGATCGCGGCTTTCGGCGTGTCAGCCACGCCCTACATCAACTATGGCTACTATACCGCCTTCGGGCTGCAGATCGGCGTCGGGGGCGTTTTGTCCCTTGTGCAGATCGCCACGCTGATTGCGGTTTTCACCGTCTCCGGCCCCGATCAGGCCCCGCGCCTGCCGGTGTCCGGTCTGGCCCTTTTTGCGACCCTTGCCAGCGCCGTACTCGCCTGGACGGCCTTTGACCGCGTGCCGCATGTAGAGGATGAGCTGTGCTATCTTTTCCAGGCCCGCATCTTTGCCAGCGGTGCCCTGTGGAGCCCGGCCCCGCCCGAGGCCGCCCAGCCTGCGCTGGAGTATTTCCTGCTCGATATTCGGGATGACCGCTGGCTTTCGGTCTTTGCGCCGGGCTGGTCTGCGATCCTGTCCATCGGCGTGCTCATTGGGGCACCCTGGCTGATCAACCCGCTGCTGACCGGGGCCTCGGTCTGGCTGACCCATGACATCCTGCGGCGCACCGTCAGTCAGGAGCGTGCCGATCTGGTGGCCCTGCTGATGGCGACCTCACCATGGGTTCTGGCGGTGGGCGCGTCTTTGATGGCGCATTCGGCGACAGTCTTCATGATTCTTGTCGGCCTGTGGTGCCTGCTGCGGGCGGGCCCGGGGTCGGCGCTGCGCAGTGTTGCATTGACGTTTGTTGCCGGGCTGGCTCTGGGCTGGGTTTTTGTGATCCGGCCGCTCGACGGAGTGATCGTGGGCGGTTTGGCGGGCCTGTGGCTGCTGCGCCGCCTTCCCACCGGGGTCGGGCAGGTTGCGACCTATGCCGTGGGCGGGGTGCTGTCCGGGTCAGCCTTCCTGCTGTTCAACTATGCCTTCACCGGCCAGATTTTGCTGACGCCGCAGGCGGATTACTTCGTCCGCATCTGGGGGGAAACCGGGAACGCCTTTGGGTTCGGCCCAACCGTCGGGCCGCCAGCGAAAAACTTTGGCGCGCTTGACACGTGGCCCGGTCACAGCCCTCTGGAAGGGCTGATCAACATGCTGCACGGGTTTGCGGCGCTCAATATGGAGCTTCTGGGCTGGGTTTTCGGCTCTCTCATACCGATCTGGGTGGCCTTGCTTTGGCGCAACAGCCTGACAAGGTTCGACTGGGCGATGCTTGCGGTTTTCGTCACCATCATCGGCGCGCTGTTCTTTTACTGGTTTATCGGCGGGTTCTATATCGGCCCGCGATACTGGTACACGGCGGCTCTGCCGGCGCTGGTTCTGGCCGGGGCCGGGATTGAAGAGGTCCGCCGCCGCCTGCCGGAAAAATACCACGGTCGTCTGGGTGGCATTGTCCTGTTGTTATGCGCGGTCTCGGTCGTCAGCTTCACCACATGGCGCGGTGTTTCGAAATATCAGGACTACGGCAACTATTCCGGCGATATCAGACGGATGGCGCAGGCCGAAGAGATTGGGAATGCGCTGGTGTTTGTGTCTTCGCAACGCAATATCGGGTCCGCGCTTTACCTCAACGACCCGTTCCTGCCGCCCGACAAGCCGATCTTCCTGCGCGATCTGGGGCCCGAGCAGAACGCAGCCGTGATCGCAGCCTTCCCCGGGCGCGAGGTTGTCTATCTGGGAGGCACCGACTAGGCGAAAGGATTATTCGGCGGCGTGCCGGGTATCACCATTCACGAAGTTGCGCCGGAAATCATTGGCAAACATTGTGCGTGTAAACCGCCCCAGCCCCGAGGCGTGTTCGCCAAAGGTTTCGATCCGGGACAACAGGGTGGTTTTCACTCTCGGATCGACCTGGGTCTGGAAATTGCGCGGCTCATCGAATTGATAATCATGCAATGCGCCTTCATACCCCGAATTCCGCCAGGCCTCGACATCGAAGGACGAACTCCAGACGGGTTCATGCTCCAGGCTCTCTGAGAACGGCACATGCAGCATCACGGCGCTGTAGTAATTGATGATCGTATCAAGCATCGTGTGCGCTTGGTGGTCATCCTTGTCCAGAAGGTCGCTGATGGCCTGTTTCAGGAAATCAAGCGCCTCGTCCAGCACGATGAACCGGCCAATCATCGAGTATTTGCTGAGCAGATTGCCCCCCAGTTCTCCGCTAATCAGGTCATCATAATTTTCCTGCGCCCAAGCGGCACAATCGTCCCGGGTTTCGAACAGTTCCTGCTGGTTCTCTTCCAGATATCCGGCCACCGCATCCCGGAAAGGCTCGGGGGCCTGAGCGAGAATGTCCTGCATATGTTTGACGATCAGGAAGGGCCGGATGCCGCGGGACCGCGCCAGCCGGAAGGCTTCTTCGAAATTGTCTTCGTAGTAGAAGATCGTCAGCAGCAGATGGAAAACACGGGTGTCCAGATAGTCCTGGAACGAGAAATTCTCGGACTGCACCACCATTTCTTCGGTCTCGACCACGGTTGGGCCGGTATATTTACCCAGGCAACGGGCGACGACCCGGTGCAGGGTCTTGAACCCGAATTTCTCGCGGCTGTCGGGATTGGCCAGCGGTGCGCCGTGCAGCAACATCAACTGGTGTGCAGCCACCCGGCTGACTCCGGTTTCGATCAGCTTGTCCACCGCATCCATGAAGGATTCCTTGGTTTCACCCGGCATGCACAGGATCAGTTCGCCATAGGACTGCATGCCTTTTGAATGCAGTTCCTGCTGGACCTCGGCATAGGTATCCAGACTGATATTGTCGCGTTTGATGTTCTTCAGAACTTCGGGGTTCAGAGACTGAACCGACGAGGTCATCGGCAACCGGCCCTTGGCCTTGCGCATCACCTTGATGATCCGGTCGCCCCGGTTCTTGCCGGTCGTTGTGCGGATGTATTTGGGCCAGTCGTACCGTTCCATCAGATGGCCCAGATAATCGGCCACCTCTTCATCCTGCACATACATGCCGAAATTGTCGTCGGCAAAACAGAGCGGGCTGGCGTGGTTGATGCGGGCCACGATGTAATCCAGATCAGCCTTGGTGCGTTCGAACGAATGGCGGAATACCTTCGAGTTCGATTTGACCGCCGAGTTGCAGAACGCACAGGTGAAGGGGCAGCCACGCGCCAACTGCATCAGTGCAAAAAGCCCGGTGTCGAAGAACTTGTCCATCAATCCGGCAAGATAGGGCGAGGGGATTTCGTCCAGATCACGGATACGGGGCGGTTCGCCCCCCCGCAGGATCTCGCCGCTTTGGGGGTGGACGTAAAGCGCGCCATCGACCGCTTCTTCCCACATGCCCTCGCGGCGGGCACCGACGTCGATGAATCGCTGCAGCGTACTGAGAAAGGCGCGTTCGCCTTCGTAGGTAGGACCGCGCACATGCATGTCGATCTGCGGCATGGTCCGGATCCAGCTGTCCTGTTCGTCTTCGGTCAGCGGAAAGTTGGGGCCACCCATCAGGGTCAGGGTGTCGGGGCTGACCGCTTTGATATAATCGGCGAAAGACAGGGCCAGATGGTGGTTCCAGGAATAACTGGAAAAGCCGATCACATCCGGGGCGGCGGTGTCGATCGCAGTTCTGAGCTCTTGCGGGTCGCGAAATATCTCGACCTCGATCGGCGTTGGACTTTTGGCATAGGCTTTGGCGAAAGTCGCAAGATTCCCAACACCCAGGGGATAGGTGTCCGATGTTGCGGTGACAAGGTTATGACCAAGATCGGCAAGATAAAGACGCATCGACGATTACCCTTCTGGTACTGATTAATAAATATGCTCCGATATGATGCCACGCCGGACAGACCGGCAGTGGATCGAAAGTGTTTCTATATGCGGTTTCAGGATCACTATATCAGACCTCTGCCTGCCACGGAAATCGCTCGGTGAGTGCCCTGGAAACAAGTATAAAGGCCAGAACGGCAGCCGGCAGGACCACCAGCCCCTGCGCGACGATTGGCTGTAGCCCGGCCATCAGCAACCCCTCCAGCGAGAGGGCGTTGAATATGTAAACCGCCCCGTAAGACAGCAGGTAAAGCGGTAGTTTTCCAAACCCCTTGGTGTCGAATACAAGCCGGGCGTGGGTCATGAAATTCCACATCATGCCGACAATGAAGGCCAGGATCAGGGCCACCTGCGGCGGCAGGCCCGCAAGATTCAGAACGCTGAAAAGCGCAAAGCCAAAGGCGGTATTCACCACGCCGACCAGGGCGAAAAGCATAAAGGACTGCTTGCGAAGAACAGGTGCGCGTTTCATGCCGGTTCCTTTTTGGCCCCAAGAATCCGGGTCACCCCCGAGACAATATCATGGTGCGGCGCAAATCCGGCCTCGTCCCGCAGCCGGGTCACGTCTGCCGCCAGCCGGTCCGGGTCGTCCGGTGCGCGGGTGATTGCGCCCAGCCGGATCAGATCGGGGCGGTGCATCTGGTTTGCGACCTCTGCGATCAGCTCCCGCACCGGGATTGCAGTGCCGCTGGCCACATTGACCGCGCCGGTCACGTCCGTTTCCAGCAGGCAGAGCAGCGCGCGGGCCAGATCGTCCACATGCAGGAAATCCCGCTCCTGCAGCCCGTCGGTACAGTCCACCGGCTGACCGGCCCGGAGGTTCGAGATCAGATCGCCAAGCAACCGCCCCGGTGGTTCCCCCGGCCCGTAAACAAAAAAGATGCGCGCCCAGACCAGCGACAGGCCAAGCGCATCCTGCGCTTTACACAGCGCCAGACCGGTCCCGGCCTTGGCCGCCCCGTACAGAGTGTGGGGCTGCAAGGGGCTGGTTTCGGTCAGCTTCGGCACAGACCAGTTATATTCGGCGCAGCTTCCGGCGCAGACCGCGCGCTGTCCGCCCGCGCGCGCGAAGCCCTGCACCAGATGCAGCGTGGCTGCCATCCAGTTCAGATTGGCCCCAGAGGTCCAGCGGTCGCGCGGCCCGTCATGCCAGGCCAGATGAACCAGGTGGCCGGCGCGGGCAGTTTCAAGCGCTTTGGTCGTCGCGTCGGGGTCCAGCAGATCGCAGGTGATGTCGCTGGCCGGGTTCCGGCCCAGCGTGATCACCTCATGCCCCGCCTTGGTCAGAGCCGAGGCCGTCGCGCGCCCGATCAGGCCGGTTGCGCCGGTCAGCAGAACCCGTGCCATCAGCTGATCCGCACTTCGGGCACGGCGGTGGCGAACCGGGTGCCATGGGCCTTGAGGTCGGCCAGCTGATCCGTGACCTCGTCCCGAATATTCCAGGGCAGGATCAACACGTAATTGGGCGGTGCCTCGCGCAGCGCCTCGACCCCGTGCACGGGGATATGGCTGCCGGGCAGCAGGGTGTTCTGCTTGGCCGGGTTGCGGTCGACGCAGTAGGAAATCAGATCGGGGCCGATCCCGGCATAGTTCAGCAATGTGTTGCCCTTGGCCGCGGCACCATAGGCGGCGATGGTATCCCCCCGGGCTTTGGCCTCGCGCAGGAAGGCGAGCAACCCATCACGCAGCGCTTCGACCTGACCGGTGAAATTCATATACCCTTCCGGACGGTCAAACTGCGCCGCTGCTTCGTCGGCGCGGACCTTGGCCAGACCGGGCCCTTCGGAATGGCTGGCCCCTTCAAGGCAGGCGAACACCCGCAGCGAGCCGCCATGGGTGGGCAGTTCTTCGACGTCAAACACGCGCAGGCCCGCTTTGGCAAAGATCTTCTCGACCGCCAACAGCGACAGATAGGAATAATGTTCGTGGTAGATCGTGTCGAACTGCACTTCGTTGATCAGGTTCAGAAGGTGCGGAAATTCGACCGTATAGACCGCATCACCCGTCAGCAGGGTGGCGATCCCGGCAACGAAATCGTTGATATCGGGCACATGCGCCAGAACATTGGCCGAGGCGATGAGCGACGGGGGTTTCTCGGCCGCTGCAACCTTTTGCGCCAGCGCCTCGCCAAAGTAATCGACCAGCGTGCGCACGCCCTTTTCTTCGGCTGCCCTTGCCACGCTGCCGGATGGCTCGATCCCCAGCACCGGAATGCCCTGTTCGACGAAATACTGCAGCAGATACCCGTCATTCGAGGCGATCTCGATCACCAGATCATCCGGTCCCAGATCAAGCCGGGCGACCATCTTCTGGACATAAGCCTTGGCATGGGCCAGCCAGCTGTCCGAATAACTGGAGAAATAGGCGTAATCCGCGTTGAATATCTCATCCGCCGGTACCGCATCTTCGACCTGAACCAGATAGCAGTCGTTGCAGACCCAGGCGTGCAGCGGATAGCGCGGACAGGCTGTATTCGCGCGTTCGGGCGGGACGTAGGAGTTGGCCAGCGGTGAAAGCCCCAGATCGACCAGTGTCTGGGTCAGGGTTGCGCCACAGCTCCGGCAGGCGGGGTGTGTCATTGCGGCATCCTCCAGCGCAGATCCTCGCTCAGCGTGCCATTGCGGATATGCTCTTCGAGCGCCTTCAGCCGCATCAGTGGCGAGGACCTGAAATCGGCATCGCCAAAACCGATATCGTTCAGCAATTGCAGCAGATCCCGAATGGTGCCTTCAAGCGTCTGAACCGGCTGATACGCGGGGGCCAGCTGGCTGTAGAGCGAAAAATCGACCTTGTACGACCGGTTGTCGGGCGAGGCATCGGGATTGATCGAATAGCTGGCACCCGGAACCGCATCGGCCACGGCCTGCGCCAGATCGCGGATCTGGTAATTCCAGACATCCGACCCGGCATTGACCGCCAGCCATTGGCCACCGGCCTCTTCGGTCCGGGTGATCGCCCAGTCGATGGCCCGCGCCATGTCGCGCACATCGATCAATGGCCGCCACGGGCTGCCATCGCTCAGCACGGTGATCTTGCCGGCGGTGACCGCGCAGGCGGCAAAGTCGTTCAGCACCAGATCCAGCCGCAGCCGGGGCGACGGCCCGCAGGCGGTGGCAAAACGCAGCGCGGTACGCAGCATCCCCGGCGTGTCCATGGCCGCCAGCGCGCGCTCGGTCCCGATCTTGCTGCGGGCATAGGCGGTCAGCGGGTTCAGGGGCGCATCCTCGGATCGGGCATCGCCCTCGGCGAAGCCATAGACCGAACAGCTGGAGGCGAACACAAAGCGCGACACCCCCGCCTCGGCGGCCAGATGCGCGGCGTGGACAATGGCGTCCTGATTGATCTCGGTGGTGACGGTTTCAAACCGCGCGCCCATCGGATCGTTCGAGATGGCGGCCAGCGCAACAACCGCATCGGCCCCCTGAAACAGCGAGGCGTCAATGTCACGAATATCAGCGATGATCTGTTGGTTCAGATACCGTTCGGGCCAGGCATCATGCGTGGTCAGCCGGTCCGAGAAGAACCCGGGATCAAGGCCGATCAGATTGGCGTTGGGATAGGATTTCCGCAAGGTCGCAGCCACGACCGGGCCAATATAGCCCAGATTGCCAAGCAGTATGATTTTCGGAGCGGAACCCAGCGTCATTCCCAGACCTTCCATGGAGCATTGCCTTCCTGCCAGCGTTCCTCGAGCTGACGACGATCGCGGAGCGTGTCCATCGGCTGCCAGAAGCCGTGATGGCGGAAAGCCATCAGGTCGCCTTCGGCGGCCAGTTTTTCCAGCGGATCGCGCTCCCAGATTTCCAGATCCCCATGCAGCAGTTCACCGACCGAGGGGTGCAGCACGAAGAAGCCGCCATTGATAAAGCCGCCGTCGCCGCCTGGCTTTTCGG
Source organism: Ruegeria sp. F5 (assembly GCF_056533845.1). Lineage (NCBI taxonomy): Bacteria > Pseudomonadati > Pseudomonadota > Alphaproteobacteria > Rhodobacterales > Roseobacteraceae > Ruegeria > Ruegeria sp. F5. Next base: position 41,579 of record NZ_JBQFOU010000015.1, read on the forward strand.
CGAAACGCTCGATCTGGTCACCGGCCAGTTCCAGCGCGCCAAAACGCCCCGGCGGCACAACCGCAGTCAGCGTCGCACGTTTGCCGTGGTTCTTATGAAACGCGACTAGCGCCCGGATGTCGACATTGCCGACCCCGTCCCCGTAGGTCATGCAAAAGGCCTCTTCATCCTTGAGCAGATGCATGACCCGGCGCAGCCGCCCGCCGGTCTGGCTGTCTTCGCCGGTATCGACCAGCGTCACCCGCCACGGTTCCGATCTGCTGTTTGCGATCTCAAGCTTGCCATTGGCCAGATCGACCGTCACATCCGAATTGTGCAGAAAGAAATTCGCAAAATATTCTTTGATTACATAGCCTTTGTAACCTAGACAGACAATGAAATCTGTAATCCCATGCGCCGCATATATTTTCATGATGTGCCAGAGGATGGGCCGCTCGCCGATCTCGACCATGGGTTTTGGGATTCTAACGGTTTCTTCGCTGAGCCGGGTGCCCAAACCGCCGGCCAGAATAACGCACTTCATAAAATTGCTCCCTTTGCAATAAGGGGTCAGTCATCAATCGTAAACGACGAACCTTGGCCAGCCATGACCTTGTTCCCGGCAAACATCCAAGCGCAGTAGGCGGAAGCACCATGCCCATGTCAAGATTCACCGGGCAGCGAAGTTCGGGGGTTGGGAATTGCAGCCGAACTGATCCTGATGGGCGCACAATGCGGAGAAGTTGATCGCATTGTTGATGCGGATTTCCGACCGGTGGCGGGATGGATTTTTACCCCTGCCGCTGCCCGGGCGACCCTCTGGGTACCGCGGGGGGAACACGGCTTTGGGGATCGTTGCCGATATGCTTGCCGGGCGGTCGGAACGGTCGTTCCCGCCACCCTCGGTGTGGAAAAAATAAACCTTGCAACTCAAGCCGTTGAACGGTGCCGGTGGATGCCCTGCCAGTGGACCCGCTTATGGATCGGGCAACCCGCCGATATCCGTTTTGGCGGGAAAACAGGCACAGGTTATGCGGTGACTTTTTATGGGGCCATCGGCCCGGCCCGTGCGTCATTTTTTCAGCGCGCACTGGCCGCATGAAAATCCCGCGTTCAATATTTAGGCGGCCTGTGAGGATTTTGTTGTGAATCGATGTTATCCTCTTATAGCTTGATGTTAGTTTTTTTGAGTACGGGTGTTAGTCATTTGCAAAAAGATACCGTTCCTGTCGTAATTATCGGTGGCGGTCCTGCCGGGTTGACTGCAGCCCACGAGCTTCAGAAACTTAGTGAGACGCATGTTCCCAAGGTCTACGAGGCCTCGGATATGGTCGGCGGCATTTCCCGCACCGAAACCCATAAAGGCTATCGCTTCGATATCGGTGGCCACCGGTTTTTCACAAAAGTGCGCGAAGTCGAGGACATGTGGCATGAGGTGATGGGTGATGATTTCATCACCGTGCAACGCCTGAGCCGCATCTTCTACCGCAACAAATTCTACGATTACCCGCTGCGCATCTTTAATGCCCTTGGCAATATAGGCCCGTATGAGACCTATAAAATCATCGGCAGTTTCGTGAAATGGAAGCTGCGCCCCAAGCCGCAGGAAGACACTTTTGAAGAATGGGTGATCAACCGCTTTGGCGGACGGCTCTATATGCATTTCTTCCACAGCTACACCAAAAAGGTCTGGGGCATTCCGCCATCGGAAATCCGGGCCGACTGGGCCGCGCAGCGGATCAAGAACCTGTCCCTGCCCAAGGCGGTCTGGAACGCAATTTCCGGTGCCAATGACACCGCCAGCCTGATCGAGGAATTCCAATATCCCCGTCTGGGCCCCGGTATGATGTGGGAAAAAACCCGCGATCTGATCCGGGAAAGGGGCGGCAGCGTCAAGATGCGGTCCGAAGTGGTGCAGGTGAACCGTGATGGCAACCGTGTCACCTCGATCGATGTACGCCATTGGGACGAAAGCGGTAACAAAACAACCGAGCGGGTCGAGGGTGAGGAATTCATCAACTCGATGGCCGTGCGCGATCTGATCCATGCCTTTGATCCGCCCCCGCCGCCCGAGGTTGTCGAGGCCGCCGACCGTCTGAAATATCGCGATTTTCTGATCGTGACTCTGGTGCTCGATCACGCCGATCCGTTCCCGGACAACTGGATTTACATCCACAGTCCCAAGGTAAAGGTCGGGCGCATCCAGAATTTCCGCGCTTGGTCCAAGGAAATGCTGCCTGACGAAAATACTTCGTCCATCGGGATGGAGTATTTCTGTCAGAAGGGGGACGGGCTGTGGTCGTCTTCCGATGAGGAGCTCAGGGAACTTGCCAGCCACGAACTGGAACAGCTGGGCCTGGCCAAAGCGACGGATGTCATAGACTTTAGCGTGATCCGGCAGCCCAAGGCCTATCCGGTCTATGACGGCGAATACAAGGAAGCGCTGGATACCGTTAGTGATTGGCTGAAGACGCTTGAGAACTTCCAGACCGTCGGCCGCAACGGCCTGCATCGATACAACAACCAGGACCATTCCATGCTGTCCGCCATGTATGCGGCCCGCAACATCATGGGCGAGGAAAACGACGTCTGGGATGTCAATGTCGAACGATCCTACCACGAGGAATTCGAGGCTAAGTCGAAAAAGAAAACCTCTGATGCAGCGTTTGAGAAAGGAAGCCGTACTCGAATGAGCGGGTGAGCTTCAGGGCTCACCTGAGCAGGCTATTTTGGGCACGTAGCCTGCTGCGTTTCGAAAGGACGGATTGACCGGAACTGTGAAGCAATTTGGATATTTTGTCTTGCTGGCGTTTCTGGTCGGCATTGTCTGGAGTGGACAGGATATCGCAGGCCCGATAGCGGCAAAGGTCGCGTTTGCAGACGGGCCATCGCCCTATTTCATTGCCGGCGATGCGCTGTTTTTGTATGTTTGGGTGCCTCTGGTGGCGGTGTCGGCCTCGGCGCTTATTCTCGCCCCCGGTCTGCTGCTGGCGCTGGGAATTGCCCGGCCCGATGACCGTTTCGAACTTATCCTGCTAAAAGGATTTACGCTCTCGCTGTTCGGCGTATCCACGCTTGCGGCCATCGTCCAGGCCCTCAGCGGCATCCAGATGACGGGAACGGGTTTTATCCTGCTGACCGCTCTGCTTTGTCTGCCCGGGATTGCCTTAACCCGGGGAAAGACTGCGTCGGACATCTTTCGGGGCCGGGGGCTGGATGTGGCTGGCATGGTGCTGCTGCCCCTGCTGGTCTTGCTGTTGCTGACGCCCAAATTCTATTGGGAAGCGCTCAACGATGACGGGGCGCACAGCCTACTGAGCGCGGCCCTGTTCATCACCCGTGGCCTGCCGTTCTGGCCGCCGGATTCCGGGCCGCTGACCAGCTATCCGAACCCGAAAATGATGACCGAGGTTTTCCTGCAAACCAGCTTTATTCGGGTGTTTGGTTCGTCCGAAGCCGCCCTTCGGTTCGCGTATCTGCCCGGCGTGGCGGTTCTGTTCGGCGTGACGCTGGCCTTTATCCGGGAACCGGATAACCGCACGACCGTGTGGTCTGTTTGCGGGCTGGGTGCGGGCTTGCTGCTGTTTTCTTTTGCGATGGCGTTTAACCCATCCTACAACCCGTATTTTGCCGATATCGCCATGCCGATGACGCGTGAGCCGCTTATCCTGCTTGGGGTTCTGGGCTATATCCTGTTCTTCCGTGACGGGAAATTCGGCTGGATGGCAGGTGTTTCGATACTGGCCCTTTGCACGGCACCGAACGGCATTCTGCTGATCGGGTTCTTCCTGATGGCGCATCTGCTTTTGGGCCGGTTCCAGCCCATCAGGCAGGTGATCCTGGGCGGGCTGATTGCCCTGGCGGTTTTGATGCTGACCTCTTTGGCCATGGCCGTGCTTGAAAAAACGGGCCTGACAGGTGTTTCCGGTGAATTCAGCACAGGCGCCATTCTGCGGCGTCTGCGCTATGTGACGATATTCGATACACATCGGTTCTTGTTCTGGCTGTTGCCCTGCGGGATTTTACCCGGTCTGGCGCTGTTGGCGTGGCGCTGGCAGGACACGCTGTCCAGAACGCTGACGCTGATGACGGTGGCCTATGTTCTGTTCTTCTACGTGCAGGCCTATCGCATTCTGCCGCATCATTTCGCCCCGGTGATTGTGTTGCCGCTGATCGTGTTCTGGCGATTGCGCCCGGTTCAGGCTGCCCCGGCCCCGGCATTTGCCCTGGCGCTGGCGGGTCTTGCCTGCGGTGCCTGGCTCAGCTGGCCCGAGACACTGCGCCCTTTTACCGTGACCCGGGATCTGGGGCAGCGCATCGCGATTGAAATCGAAGCCGACCCGTTTTTTGACCTTGATGAGATCCGGGTCACGCCGACCCTGATCCGGAATGCTTTCCCCCCGGTCTGGTCCGACGCCGAGTTGCAGGACCAATACGTGGCGGGAAGCGTCTCGGTCTATATCTATGCGCGGGGGCCGGTTCCGGCTGGCGTCACGCCCAACTATTTCGTCCGCATGGAATCCGCGCCCTTGGCGGCGGGTGAAACAGTGCTGGGTGACGCTCTGGACGGCAGAGTTCTGGTGACAAATCATTTGCCCGCCTATGAGGCGGATATTCGCAATGCGGATGCCCCGGTCAGCATTGCGCCTGCGTATCAAGTGCCGCTGGAAACGATTTTTGGCCGCGGCGCCCAGAACGGTTCGCGCCAGGTCTGGGATGTCGCAAAGCTGTTGGGGGTCAGATAGCCGGACGGCCTATTCCTGACGAAATGTCTCTTCGCGCTCGTCGTAATACAGGACGGGACGGCCCGGAAAGGCTTGGATCACGGCCTCATTCGCGTCGCCCCCCAGATCCTTGGCGTAGACCGGTTTGTCCAGCGGGAACCACGGATCGTTGAAGAACAGCGCCGAGGCGAGCTGACTTCTGAGTTTAACAAGCACAAGCGGCTGGGCTGTGCCTTCGGTTTCGGGCAGCACGACAGAGCGGTAGTGATCGTCATAGGTACGATGATCATGATATCTTGTGACGCCCCGATAAGACAAAAAGACTGTCACGGAAAACAAACACAGAATAAGCAGCACGGCGTTCAGCTTGTCCGGTGCTGACGCAAGACCGGCGGCTTCCAACCGGGTGCCGGTTTCCAGAACCCCTTTGGCGCTCAGCAGCACCAGCGGCGCGATCATCATGAACCAGTACCGGGGGCCCACGTAGAAGCTGGCGACGAACCAATACAGGGCGTGCGCACCGGCGACGACGATAATGATCGCAAGCATCATCCGGTCTGTTGCATCGATGCGGCCATAGATCAGCAGAACCCAGACAAAGACCAGCGATCCGATCCCCCAGCCCATGAAATCGGTATGCAGCGCGCTGATATTTGTCAGCGTGTTAATCGCACCTTCGAACAGGGAATGCTCGTGCGGGCGCAGTTCCATATGGCCCCAGCCTTCCGGCGCGCCGATGTTCTGGCCGAAGCCAAAGGCGTTGGAGCCATCAATCCAGACCCGGTGATAATAGTCCGACAATGTTGTCAGCAGCGGATCGCCGGTGAAGTAGTAATTGTAGAAAAAGATCAGGCTTCCGGTTGCAATACATCCCGCGCTGTAGCTGATCACGGTCAATGGGTGGCGCAGAACACCGCCGCGCCACAGCAGGAACAGACCGGTCAGAATGCCAAGCAGCAGACCATCGAGATTGCGGGTCAGAAATAGCCATCCCAGCGCCAGCCCGGCAACAAAGACCGGCAAAACAGCCCGTTTCAGCTCACCTTCCTCGGCGCGCAGGATCAGAAACCACGCCAGCAAAAGCAGGAACAGCGCGAATGTATGCGCCATCAGAGAGGCCGACATCGCAATGAACCAGGGGGACGTTGCCAGGATCAGGGTGCTGATGCTGGCCGTGCGGTCATTCGTTAACCGTTGCACCACTCCTTGTGCCAGAAAGATGGACGCCGCGCCCAGGATCGGGTTCACCAGCCACGGCGCGCCCAAAAGAACCCCCAGCGCCAGGATCGCAGGCCAGCCGGGTGTGAAGACCGATATCCAACGCCCGTTATGATGGTCGAGCAGATAGTGTTCAAAAGCTGCCCGAGGGCCTTCCGGCAGGGCCGGTACATGCAGGGCACCGCCCGCATAGGTCTGGGCCTGAAACATATAGGCAAGCTCATCCTGAACATGGGGAACCCGTTCAAAGGCGAACCATTCCAGCACCAGCGTTGCAGTCAGAAAGACAGCTGCCATACAGCCTGCCCATCGCCAGCCCGTGGGCAGCTTTACCCCTTTGGGCAAGGTGGCGGCGAACGCGTTCAACGTCACCAGATTGATGAGCACAAGGATCAGCCCCGCCACAAGCTGAAGGACATATACGTCGATTTCGTTCAGGCGCAGATGGTTGAGGATCGGCACGGTGAACGCGCCGCTGAGCAAAAGGAATACAGCGGTGCGTTTTGGCCCCAAAGCGCCAATAACCTGCGAGATTTTGGTGCCACCTGAATGTCTGACCAGCACAAAGGCGGAAAGGACGGCCTGCCCGACAATTATGGCATACATCGCCATTTCGATGACCGATCTGGGCGGCAGGCGCAGGGCCGGGTACCAAAGCGGCTGCGTCACATAAAGCTGCGAGGCCCCGCCCACAAACAGAACCAGCAGCATCAGGCCCGGCAGTGTCAGATCCCTCAGCGCAAAAAGCGAAAAGACGGCCAGCGACAGCGCCATCATCAGCACCCACCAATGCGCAAGATCGCGGACACCGGACAGGGCCCCCTGTGCGGAACCGGCGAAGATCAGCACCGCCGCCAGTCCTGCAAAAGCGGCAAGCACAAACCTCAACCGTCGTGACGGCGCGGGCGATGAGTTCATGAAAACGGTCATGCGCGTGAAGGCTGATTTGATGCGCTGGCGTTTTTGCTGTTTAGGCGCAGAACCGTGTCAATGACCGCCACCAGAAACAGCAGCGCGCCGATGGTCGCCAGACGCGAGCTTGGAAAGATTTCGACCCCCTCCACATGGAAGGCCCAGACATCGACAAGATTCTCTGACCGCCAGATCAGCAAGGCCCCAAGCCCGGCGAACAGGGTGCTGACGATCCGCCCCCTGAACAGCAATGCAATCGGGGCGGCCAGCAGCACAAAGTCGTAAATATGCAGCGGGGCCAGCGCGACGATGGCGGCGCTCGCCAGTCCGAAAACCTGCCAGCTGTGTTCGTTGGCGTCGCTGGCCCGCGTCAGCCGGGTGGGGCCGTAACACAGCGCCAGAATGATTACGAGCGTGATGACCGTTGCCGCAGAGCTGCCGATATCAAGGCCCGTGAACTCCCATATGATCAGCCGCAGGCCGGTCATGGATTGCGGCAGGTTGGCGATTGTAAAGCCGTCATAGGCGGCCAGATTGCGGAAGAAATCCAGAATGGTGCCGGGGGCGGTGAAAAGCGACGGCAGCGTCAGAAGAACCGAAAGAAGAATGGCCATCAGAACCACTTTCCGGGACTGCGCATCGAACAACAGGTACAGCACCACGAAGGGCGCACCGATCTGCGGTTTCAGCAAAACCAGCGTCAGCCCCAAAGCATCGAAGAAGAAGCGCCCGCTGACGCGACCCCAGAGCATCAGGGTAATGCCAAGCCCTGCAACCAGCGTTGTCTGGCCAACGGAAAACAGGATCGCCGTTGCTTCGAGGATGGCCAGAAGAAAGAACAGCACGCTGAAGAGGGGGACATAAATCTGCCCTCCGATGAATTCGGCAAGCATATGGCTGCGCTCGGGAAAGGCGGTTGTGAAGGCGCTGGTCAGCAAGCCGCACATGGCGATGACAATGCCAAGGCCGAAGATATTCCAGACGACATTTGCCGTGTTCAGGTCCAGTGCGCCCAGGGGTGTGGCAAACACCCACCATGTCGGCGGATAGGGCCACAGAAACGGGACATGCCCGACATCGATATTGGCTTCCCCATGCGCCAGATAGGTTGGCCCATAGGGATTTATGCCTGCATGCCACATATCACCGGCCACCCAGATGAACCGGAAATCATACCCTGCGGGCAGGGCGGACAATTGTGTGATCTTCAGCAGCAGATAGGCCAGCGCCAAGGCACACATGAGCAGCGAAAGACAAAGGGTGACGCGCCGGGCAAGAACGGGGCTCATGAACAGGCGTCGCGGTGTGCTGTCCGGGGTCTTTCCGGGCGAGGCTGTTGCTCTGTCAATTTTGTCCATGAAAAACCGTCACCATTAAACCGCCCTTGTCCGGCGTAAATTACGATCAACCGTGTAACGGGCCTAAAAACACATGGCCTATCCTAAAGCATGCGGCTCAAAATCAAAGTATTGTCGGCTGCGCCGAGGCAGAAATGCAAAGCGCTGAGTGCTGCATGCACATTCTGTGGGTTTTCGGGAAATTGTTGCCATAGGCGCGATCAGGCCCGCCAGCTGCTCAGATCGTGGTCTAGCAGGTGTTCCAGATCCTCGATTTCAGGCAGCAGCCTTTCGCGCAGGATCGCGCGGGCCCGGTCCGGCATCTCGACCTCGCGTTTGAGGTTGAACTGCGACAGGCGGTCCCTGATTTTCCAGCGCAGCTCCTGCGACATGACACGGGCGATCATGCCGGTGATCGGGTTGGGTTTCATCAGAAAATCCTGAAACAGACGGCTGCGCGGCACACCGCCTGCATTGACCCGCGATGACAGATCGGGTCGGAAACTGGTGTCGGCCCCGATAAATGCGGTGATGTTGTCCAGGACATCTTCCGGGTCGTTCTGAAAGTCTTCATAGGTGCGGATCAGGAACTGGCTGCGGTCGAACAGGTTGAAATAACGCGACAATTGCTGTGCATAGAGCGGAAAGCGGGAATATCCGAACAGGGGCTGCCAGCCTGCGGCAAGGCGCTCGTCTTCGGCATCCAGCGCTGCGGAAAAATCCTCCAGCGGCTCGATCCGCTGCTTCACCGCATAGAGGTAATGGGACAGGGCCTGATCAATCGGATTGCGCAGAATGACCACCATGCGCACCTGCGGGATGCGGCGGTGAATACGCTCTGGCGCTTTGGGGGCATACAGATAAAGCGGTGACGCCTCACCGCAGACCGTGCCTGCCGAGGCATCGGCAAACAGGGCGTGATAATCCCCGATCTGTGTGACCGAGTTGTTGACGTAATCCGCGCCCGGGCCCGCGAAATTCAGCGGCTCCCCCTCGAACGCGAAGAAATTCGGCTCTTTCGCCGGGGGCATGAAGATGCTCGGGTTTTGCCGCAGATAGCTATACAGCGCCGTCGTCCCGGCCCGTGCGGCCCCGAGGATCAGGAAATCCGGCATCCGTGCCGCGTGACCTGTAGCTTCAGTTCCGAGTGACATGGAGTTTCTGCTTCTGCCCCAACACGTGATATTCGAACAAGCACCAGACATAGATGGTGGCCGAATAGACGTAGTAGACCTGATGATAGAGCAGGCATTTGAACGCGAACCACGGCCCGCCATGCCCCGCCATCGTACGCACCAGATCGAAATTGGCGACCAGAGCCGCCGCAAGCAGCAGCACGGGCAGGGGCCAGGCCCCCGGCCAAAACGGCAAAGCCAATATCGACAGCAGCAGCAAGCCCGCAATCGCCGCCCGCGCCCGTTCGGCCATCGAGGTGTTCAGATCATCCGTCAGCCCTTCGCGCGAAATCATCAGCCGGGCCCAGGGCAGGGCGCGGCAATAGATGTCGGTGCTCAGGCTGTTGCGCATGGTCCAGACTTTCAGGTGTTTGCCCTGCAACAGCGGTTCCACAAGGATGCGGTATCCGGCATTGGCGATCCGGTAGCCCAGTTCGATATCTTCGATCGAGGGAACTTCGTAGGTTTTTACATCGAAGCCGCCGACCTCGAGAAACACATCGCGCCGGATGGCCCCGCACCCGGCCCAGAAGGTCCGCGCCTCGCGCCGGGCACGCTGATGGTGATAGCGGTGCAGCAGGTTCTTGTAGCGTGAAAACCACGACTGCCCGTCCGGCGCATCGTCATACGAGCCAAACACCGCCGCGACATTGTCCCCGGACATGGCCCGGCGGATATGCTCCGGCCCGTCAGGCCAGGCGATGACGTCGGAATCGACGAACCACAGGATGTCCCCGGTGGCGTGCTGTGCCGCCAGATTGCGCGCCGCCCCCGGCCCGCCATTGACCGGCGTTGTCAGAACCGTCGCGCCCATTTCACGCGCCAGCGCTGCGGTGCCGTCGGGGGATTGATCGTCCACAACCAGCACCTGCTGCACCTGACTGGCGTTCAGCATTTCAATCAGGGGCGTCAGGACGCGCGGCAACAGATGCTCGGCCTTGTACGCGGGCATGACGACACTGATGGACAGAGACTGATCCGACATCACAAATCCTTTTTGGCGCCCTGCACCCTTACGACAAGAAGAAAGACTGCAGTAAACGGCAATAACCACATCACACGCGCGCCATAGCGGTCCGCCGGCTGTGACACGCCACCGCAAACCAGCGCGTTGACCGCAATTCCGATCAGGATGAACAGGGCAAACAGCTTGATGTCCCGTGGCACGCTGCGCGGTATCAGCAACAGAACCACGATGACCGCAAAGGATGCAGCATAGAGGGTGCCGTGCAGAATATCGGCCGCTGCAATCCACCCGCGATCCTTCGACAACAGGCCACCCTGAATCATATCCACCTGAGAGTCTTCCAGCCGGGCAAGGTGGCGGGCATTGTCCAGCGCCTGCTCGGTCGGGATCGTCATCCTGACGCTGTCACGCAGGATTTGGCGATAGCCGTTCTCGGCCAGTGCCAGAGACGTGGCGACGGGGCGCGAAAGAAACACCGACTTGGCGAATTTGCGCTGTGAAAGGGCAACGTTTTTCTGGTCTTCCGCTGACATAAGCCGGAATGACCCAAGCTGGGGGGAGCGTTCGAAAATGATATGCGAAGCTGTCAGCCGGTAGGGGTCATCGGACCACGAAAGCGCCTCGTGCAGGGCGCAGGTCGGAATGTTTTCATCCGGGCAAACCTCGTTCAGATAGTCCATGCCCGGTCCATCGACGATCAGCCGCGCGGTGATATGGGGGGTATAGACGACCTCTTTGTCCGTTCTGGTTTCCACGGTGATCTGAAAGGCTTTGCGTTCGGCGACGGCAAGCGCAAGAACCATCACAACCAGCGTCACGGCCCGCCCGCGCCCCGGACCTTTGACAGTCAGAGCGGCCAGAATGACAAACGGCACCATAAGCCCCGCAATGGCCAGATGCGACGGGTGTGAAACGACGGAAAACGCGGCCAGACCCGACATCAGCAGCAATTCCCAAACCCGCATCGTGCGGCCGAACGCTGTCAGCGCCGCTATGACGATCAGCAGAATGGGCGCGAATATGTCCGGCATCATATAGGCGATGTAAAAAGGCAATGAGGTGATGGCGGCGGCCAACAGCGGCACTGTAGCCAGCAGGCTTGTGTTCTGGCATTCCTCCAGCGCCCGGTTGGCCGCCCGTACCAACAGCCAAACGGCCAGCAAAACCCCCGCCAGATGAAAGAGCGGAATGGCCGTAAGGGCATTGGCGCGAAAGAACAGGGCCATGACCAGACCGTAGATCAGCGACCGGGAACCGGTTGCTGTACTGTCCTGATCCGCGCGCATCCCGCCAGCCGCGCCGCCGCCTTCGTTAACCGTCGGCAAAAGGGTGTTCAGCGCCACGTTGCCCTGCCGGATATAGCTGCCGGTGTCGTAATAATAGAGAGGACCGCCATTGATCAGCAGCGCTGACAAGCAGGCAAGCACGGCCAAGGCAAGCAGCAGGAATACCCCAACCCTCCAAGATGATTTATCAGAGGGAACCGATACGTTCATATCCGTTCTACAGCGCTCTCCGCTGCCACAGCTACGCGCTGGAAATAAGCAATGGTGGCCTTCAGCCCATCCTCCAACGCCACCTGCGGGGTCCAGCCCAGTTGTTCGCGGGCGCGGGTGATATCCGGCTGGCGCTGGATCGGGTCGTCCTGCGGCAGCGGGCGCATCACCAGTTCGGATTTCGATCCGGTCAGGCGGATCACGGCTTCGGCCAGTTCGCGGATGCTCATCTCGACCGGATTGCCCAGATTGATCGGCCCGGTGACGTCCTCGGGGGATTCCATCAGCTTGATCAGCCCACCGATCAGATCGGACACGAAACAGAAGGACCGGGTCTGGCTACCATCGCCGTAAATGGTGATCGGCTCACCGTTCAGGGCCTGCATGATGAAATTGGACACCACGCGCCCGTCATCGGGATGCATGTTCGGCCCGTAGGTGTTGAAGATCCGCGCCACTTTGATCGGCAGGTTGTGCTGGCGGTAATAGTCAAAGAACAAGGTCTCGGCGCAGCGCTTGCCTTCATCATAGCACGAGCGCGGCCCGATCGGATTGACGTGGCCGACGTAATCCTCGGTCTGCGGATGGATTTGCGGGTCGCCATACACTTCGGAGGTCGAGGCCTGCAGGATGCGCGCGCCAACCCGCTTGGCCAGTCCCAGCATGTTGATCGCCCCATGCACCGCCGTCTTGGTCGTCTGCACCGGATCGTGCTGGTAATGAAAGGGCGAGGCCGGGCAGGCCAGATTGTAAATCTGATCCACCTCGACATAGAGCGGAAAGGTCACATCGTGGCGCATGACCTCGAACCGGGGATTGTTCAGCAGATGGTACAGGTTCCCCCGCCGACCGGTGAAAAAGTTGTCGACACATATAACCTCGTGCCCCTGTTCCAGCAGGGCTTCACACAGGTGCGAACCCAGGAACCCGGCGCCTCCTGTTACCAGAATCCGCTTGGCGTTCAGATGCATGTCGTTGTGGTCAAAATCAGACGCGTTCATCAGCGTTCTCTGCAGTTAAGTCCCGACCGGCCTCAGCGCGTATCGGTTTTCTAAAAACGGCCAGACACTACAAACGAATAAAATACAGAATTCGGCTGCAAAATTGAGTGCCCGCACTCAGTATGTACATCTTGTCCGACGCTACACGAAGTTTTTGGGGTGACGAAGAATAAATATGAAAGCGTTGCGGATTTCATGATTTTTTCCCGCCGGATGCAGCCCTCGGAACCCGCCGCTGACAGGGAGTGCAACAATCCGGGAATCGCATCGATATTGTTCCGAACACGTCAAAAGACGCTGCGTTGAGCCCGCTGGATTCTCTGAAAGAGGGCGGGCAGGGCAAGGGCCGGGATTTGCAGGCATGAGTACATTCTATTGCTGCGGGAATCAGCCGGCGGGCCAAGCGCACATAGCGGAAGGTCGTTCGCAATCGAGAAACAGTGCTCGCCCTAATCGGTTATTGGGGGGCTGAAATCATCTAAGTAAACACAAAAAAACCATATTTTCGATAAAAGCACTCGCGTCCAAGTGACAAAATATGTAATTGTTAAATTGATCTTAACGGGTGCCGTTGAGGGCTGAACTTTTTGCGGTGCGCCACATTAATGAGTTACGAGGGTGGGAATAATGTTCAAAACCTTAAAGACAATGGCGTTCGCTTTGGCAGCCGCTGTATTGATGACCGGAACTGCCAGCGCCGTGACAACGGTGACAACCGGCGGCGGTCCTTACGACATCACGTCCGACAGCCTTTTCATCGGCACAGCGACAAGCCCGGGTGGCCCCGGCTCGTACTCGGTGGATTTCTTTTCGCCCGTTGATCCGCTGGGCGGAAAGGCAAACGCGTCGGTTACGATCAATGTGTTCGGCCTGTTCACCGGCCTGACCATGAGTTGGGTCGATACGGCCAACCCCGGCGGTGTGCCATTTGCCACGGCTACGATCCTGGGCAACGGCTTCCAGACGACGCTCAACACGATCTTCAGCAGCGCAAGCACCAGTCTGAACCAGACCCTGGTGTTCTCGTGGGCGTCTTCGGCCACTCCGACAAATGGCGGCAATATCGGCTTCGACTTTGACGTAGCTGCGGTTCCGCTGCCTGCCGGTGGTGTGCTGCTGCTGACCGCGCTTGGCGGGCTGGGCCTGATGCGCCGCCGCAAGATGGCGGCCTAAGAACAGCTTCATAAGCGATGTTATGGTAAAAGGGCCGGTAGACGGCCCTTTTTTCATGCCCGGGGTCAGATTTTGCCGCCGGTCGCCTGCCGCAGCATCCAGATCATGCGCGTGCATCTCAGCCGGATCAGCGTCACGACAGCCTTCAGGGTCTCGCCCGGTGACGCCAGCTTGCGGCTTGCCAGAACTTTGGGCGTATGCACCACCGCACTGGCGGGCATGGCCAGACCGCGCAGCGCCCATCGCAGGCGTGCGGCCAATCCGCCGCCGTTCAGCTGATAGGCTTCCTGCGTTGTCCGCCGCCATTTGGTCTTGAGCGCGGGCCAGTCCTGCCGCGACGGATGGCTGACCTTGAACCGGTCTTCATAGATCAGAGAATACCCGCGCGACACCGCCCGCATGGTCCATTCCCGATCTTCCGACACACCGTTGATAAACCCGCCAATCGCGTCGAACACATCGCGCCGGGTCAGCAGATTGCCCGCGCCGGAAAACCCCTGAACCTCGATATATCTGCGGAAGTTGAAGGCAAAAACCGCCTCGAACGCCTCGGCCCCGCTGCGCGGCGGCGGGGTTTCGTCAAAGACATCGACCCGCCCTCCGATCAGATCGGCCCGGTCTGCAATCTCACGGCCAACCGTCAGCCAGTCAGACGCGGGCACGCAATCGGCATCGATGAAAAACAGCCGCTGCGCCGTGGTTTCGGCCACGCCCCTGTTGCGGGCATGCGCGGCACCCTTCTGGGTTTCGGTTATGAACCGCACCTGGGGGAAGGTCTGACTTATCCCCTCAAGTGAGACCGGAGAGGCATTGTCCACTACCACGATCTCGGTGTTGGCGATGTCATTTTCCATCAACGCCCGCAGGCAGCGTTCCAGCCTGGGAAGATCGTTGTAATGGGGAATTATGACCGCATCTGCCGGGCCCGGATCAGTAAGAGCCGTACTCATAGCCGAAAGCCTCGCTGATATAGCGGCATTTGGTCAGCACGATACCCATGACCTTTGTCAGTTCCGCCAGCTGCTGTTCGGCCACATCGATATGGTCGATGCTGGTTTCCTCGGCCGCACCCAACAGCAGGGCGCAATCAACGTTCTTGAGAAACCCGTGGCTGTCGTCGCTTGCCATCAGCGGCGGGGTATCGAACAGCATGATGTCCGGCTGGTACTCTTCCTCGATTCGTTCCAGCGTTTCGATCATTGCCCGGCTTTGCAGAACCTCGGCCGGATTGCGTGTCGAGGAATAATTCAGCCCGAAGATGACATTCTGACCATGGCGCAGCGCATGCTGATGAAACGAGATGTCACCGTGAATGACATCGGCCATGCTGTAATTGCCCGTCTGCCGCAGGATCTCGGCCAGCCCCATGCGCCGCATGTCGAAATCAATGACGATCGTGCGCAGGTCCTTCTGCCGGCCCAGACTAAAGGCCAGATTGGCTGTGGCCGTGCTTTTGCCGCAGCCGCTATAGGGGGATGTCAAAGCCACCCGACGCCAACCGTTGGCCTGAATCTGCTGCAGCATCTTTGTCCGCAACATGTCATAGGGCGCGGCCTCGGCACCGCCGTGATAGGCAATCAGGCGATTGCGCGTAATCAGGCGCTGTTCAATCTGCAACTCGGGCAGAGCATCCCAGGCCCCGCCCCGGCTTTCCGGTGGAACTGGCTGCGGTGCTTCGGGCGGCACGGGCGGTTCTGGCTGGCGGTTTGCGCGCTCATCGCGGGCTTTGCGAATTGCCTCCTGAAGACGGTCCATTATGCCCTATCCAATCCTGTAGAAGCAAAAATCACCAATAAACCTCCAACTTGTCGATCACTTTTTCGGCGATTAGGTCCAGCGGTAAGTAATAGGTATGTACGGCCCAGACAGCTGCGGGCGTACCAATCAGAATGGCCAGAATCACTGCAATCCAGGCGACCCGGCGTCGGATCATCTCGCCACGGGAGGGCGCATAGGGAATGGTCGCGATCGGCCAGACATCCAGCTTGTTGATCAGGTCTTCGGGCCGGCGCACGGATCGGTTCAGAAGCTCCAGCAGCACAACCAGGGCCGTGCCGAGCAAGATCCCAAAGGCAATGCCCCCTGCGGCAATGAACATGCGGTTGGGTTTGGTCGGCGAACTTGGTGCCACGGGATATTCGATCACCGAAATGCGCTGACCCTGCGATGTCACTTCAATCCGCTCACCGGTCGATGCCGCAGCCAAACGGTCGACAGCGTTGTTGTACTGGGCCTGGATGTTGTCATGATCCCGCTGCAGTTCCGCCAGCGTGATCGCGTTGGCCGGAGTCTGGTCGATGGTCAGCGTCAGCTTGGCAAGGCGATCCGCAATCGCAACCCTCTGATCCTCCAGCGCCGAGATTTGGGAATCAAGCTGGGCCAGTTGCAGGTCCAGCGATGAGTTGCCTGTCTGAGGGTTGACTGGCACGGTATTGGTCGCCTGCTCGGCGGCCACCGTCTTTTCCAGCTGCGCGATTCTGGCCCGCAGGAGTTTGATCTGCGGATTGGCTTCCGAATAGATCGCAAGCTTCGCGTCAAGCTCGCGTCGCAACTGCTCCAACTCCAACTGCGCAGTTGTTTGGTTTTGTGGTGCTAAGTTACCGATCTGACCGGTCGAATTGTAGAACTCCAGCAGATTCTCCCGCTCAGTTTTTTTTGAGAAAATCTGCTGATCCGTTTGTTCGAGATTGGTCTGCAACGCCCCTTGCTGCGCCAGCCGGAACTGCAGGCTGCTGGGCAGGGCACCGGAGTTTTCTCTTTCGAATTCCAGAATGCGGGCGCTGCGTTTGTCCAACTCGTTGCCAAGGCGATCCACTTCCTGCTGGAAAAAGCTCAGCGTGTCCGATGCGCGCCCTTTGCGGTAAGACACGTCGAGTTTCTGGATTTCCGTCAGGTATTCATTGAGCACTCCAGCGGCAATCTGACCGGACCGGGCCTCGAAAGAAATGCTCATCAGGCTGGCCTGGTTCAGACCCGAGTTGATGCGGATTCGGGTGCTCGACCGCATCGTGTCAACGATCTGATCCGGGGTTGCTTCGTCCTGATTGGGCAATACGGAAATCTGGCGGGCGATATCCAGAAGGACCGGCCGTGTAAGCAGGCGCTGTTCAACGATCTGCAACTGTTCGCCGGCCGAGGTATTGACGGTGCTGGCCGCAAGGTTGCCCGGAATCTGCGGCGATTCAACGATAAGCCGCATCTGCGACACATATGTCGACGGCAAACTCATCGCGATGATGACGGACGTCACCGAAACAACCAGCGCCACAACAAGGAAATACGGGAGCCGCCTCAGAAAAATGGAAGAATAGTAACGAACCGGACCCATTTCAGTCTATCAGCTCCTTCTCAAGCGAGTTGCCACCAAAGAACACACCATCCTCGACCACCTGATTGACGACGCCTTCATCCACCTTGTCTGACTCACTTGTCCAGGCATAAAGCAGGGCGAAATCACAAAACTGGTTCACAAGACGCGGCACACCGCGTGTCTGCTGGAAAATCATCTTGCAGGCGTCTTCCGTGAACTCTTCGCCCGAGCCGCCGGCGATCTTCATTCTGTGCTTAATATAGCGTTCGACCGAGGCCTCATCCATCCGTTCCAGATGAAAACTTGCGGCCACCCTTTGCGTCAGCTGACGCATCTTGGGGTCCAGAACCATGTCACGCAGCTCGGGCTGGCCGACCAGAACAAGCTGAATCAGCTCATCCGTGTTTGCGTTGATGTTGGTCAGCATGCGGATTTCTTCCAGACCTTCGACGGTCAGATTCTGCGCTTCGTCAAAGATCAGAATCACCCGGCGTCCTGCGGCATATTCCGAGACCAGAAAATCCTGCAGTGCCCTAAACAGCTGCACATAGGTTGCATCTTTCTCGATCGGCAACCCCAGAGCGTGCAACACCCATTGCAACAGCTCTCCGCGCCCGCCCTGAGCGTTTGAGATCAGCCCGACTGTGATCGATTGCTCCATCTCGCTCAAAAGATGCTGAACCAGAGTTGTTTTTCCCGCCCCGATCTCACCCGTCAGCACGGTAATCGGTGCGCAGCTCATGACGCCGAATTGCAGGACCGAATAGCCCCGCTTGTGAAGCGGCGACCAATACATGAACCCAGGGTCCGGAAGCAGTGTGAAAGGCCGCCGGTCAAGCCCGAAGAAATCTAGATAAAACCCGTCGCTGGACGCCATTGCACCACGGTTGCCTTCCGCTTTGTCAAACCTGATCCTGGCCCCCCTGAGATCACTCGAAATCGCACCCTGAACCACCAGTAAACCCTTATACAACGCAGATTATCACATGAACTAATAAAGCACTTGGTAATTACTCTGCCATAAAATCAAGATAGCGAGCATCACTAAAATTCACAGCCTCCAAATTGACGCTTTGGCCCTCTCAATCCGATGAAATCCAAGCCATTGTTTCCTCGATGCCTTTACACAGGCTGCCTAAATGAGCGGCACCGAGTCTCTGAAGACGTCGCCCGCCAGAAATGCATCTGATTTCCGAAATTGGAACCAAAACTGCCAAGCTTTACCCATTATCCATCATTTCGAACAAATACCCCGCATGCGTTCCCCGGTTGGCATAAATTTTTTGCGTTGGCGGCCTTCGGCAGGTCCGGTATGTCACGAACTTGGGACAACCCCTTTTATGATTAATGTTTTGCAAGCGGGCAGGAATTTGTTAACACTTGGTAAAGGGGGTCTGCCTGTGATGTGAGCAGAGGCAGAACTTAAACAGACATAAAAATATAATACTTTTCGTATGTAAGTAAGTTTGAGGTTGAGCGTAGTAAGTTCCTGAGTTTGGTAAGTGGTTCTTTGGTATGAGTTGTGTGTTGGGGGTTTAAATAGTGACAAGTCATTCGGAAGAGGTGGCCAACGCTGGCGCGGGCTACCCTAACATCTCTGTTATGCGGGCCCCGACACAGTCTTCGGGGTTTTACAGAAGCACAGGGAAACGCGTTTTCGACGTGGCATTCGTGCTGCTTACGATACCGTTTGTCGTGCCGGTGGTTCTGGGCCTTGCTGTATTTCTGGCCTTTCAGGGCGTTACGCCGTTTTACCGGCAGGAGCGGGTCGGTAAGAACGGCCAAGTATTCAAACTGCTGAAACTGCGCACCATGGTGCATGACGCCGAGACGGTGCTGAAGGACCATCTGGCGGCCAATCCCGATGCGCGCGCGGAGTGGGACCGGAACCAGAAGCTGCGCAATGACCCGCGCATCATCAAGTTCGGCTCATTCCTGCGGAAATCCTCGATGGATGAGTTGCCGCAATTCTGGAACGTGCTTGTGGGTGATATGTCCATGATCGGTCCCCGCCCGATGATGGTGAACCAGCAAAGCATATATCCCAGCACAACCTACTATTCGATGCTTCCCGGCATCACCGGGGCATGGCAGGTTTCAAAGCGGAACAATTCCTCGTTCGCCGAACGTGCGCATCACGATACCGAATACTGGAAGAACATGTCTTTCACCTCGGATATTTCCATTCTGGTGCGGACGGTTTCCGTTGTGCTGCGCGGCACCGGCTGTTGACGACCTGACCCGCTGCCGGGTGTAATCAGGCCAACCCCCTTTCCTTCGGCACCGGGTAATGAGCATGTCAATCATAAGAAGAATGTCCCTTGTGGCCGGCAATCGTCTGGCGATTGTCTTTTTTGCCTTAGCTCTGGTTCTCAGCGCCTGCGACTCGGCCGAAGAACGGGCCGAAGCGCATTTCCAGGCCGGTCTGGCCCATCTGGAAAACGGTGATGTCGAACGCGCGCTGGTCGAATTCAGGAATGTCTTCAAGCTGAACGGCCAGCACAAAGAGGCCCGTCTGACCTTTGCCCGGATCGAGCGCGACCGCGGCAATATCTCGGTCGCATACCGGCAATATCTGCTGCTGGTCGAGCAATATCCGGACAACCTTGAAGGCCATCGCGCTTTGGCGGAGATGGCCCTGGGAATAGGGAACTGGGAAGACCTGCGCCGCTATGCCGGGGCGGCAAAGGACCTTGCGCCGGATGACATCGAAATCAAATCGCTCAACAACACGCTGGCCTACACCGATGCGGTCAAGGCCAACAACGATGCCGGGGCGGCCCGGACCATCGACACGGCCCACAAAATCTTGAATGACCGCCCCGACCTGATGACCGCGCGGCAGATTGTCATCGATGATCTGGTCCGGACCCAGGATTGGGCGGCTGTGCTGGAGGAAACCGATACGGCCCTTGGCTTTGCCCCGGAGCAAAGCAATTTATATGCCATTCGGCTGCGGGCATTGCAGGAGTTGCAGAAACCCGACGAGATCGAAAAGCAACTGATGCAGATGCTGCAGATCTTCCCCGAAGATACCAGCGTGCAGCAGATGCTGTTCGAACATTATGTCGACCAGAACAATCTGAATGCTGCCGAAGGTGTTCTGCGCGATCAGGCAGACCCGCAGGCACAGGATCCGCTTTCGACACAAAGGCTCATCACGTTTCTGTCAGAACATCGCGGCTCTGACGTGGCGATTGCCGAACTGGATGACATCATCGCGATCGGCGGGGCCAATGCGCCGCGCTTCAGGACCATGCGGGCGGCGTTGAAATTCCAGCTCGGTGACACGCAAACCGCGCTTGACGAGATGCGGGAATTGCTTGAAGGTGCCGAACGCACCACCCGGACCCGCGAAAGCGAAGTGGAACTTGCCCGGATGCTGTTGATTGTCGGCGAGCCCGACGAGGGGCGGGCCGTGATCGAAAGGGTTCTGGCCGAAGACCCGACACAGACCGAAGCGGTCAAACTCAAGGCCGCCTGGCTGATCGAGGAAGAACAAACCGGCGATGCGATCGTGCTGTTGCGCGAAGCGCTGCACCAAACCCCACGGGATTCGCGGTTGATGACCCTGATGGCCCGTGCGCATGAGCGCAACGGCAACCGGGAACTGATGGGGGAAATGCTGGCGCTTGCGACAGAGGTGTCCCAGAACGCGCCGGAAGAGACGCTGAACTATGCCCAGCATCTGGTTACAGGGGGCGATCTGGAAATCGCCGAACGTATTCTGATCGACGCCCTGCAGCAAAATCCCGAGAACCCGGATTTGTTTCTTGCACTCGGCAGCGTCTATCTGAACCTGCAGAACTGGGAACGGCTCGAGGTGGTGCTGAACACCGTCCGCGCCCTGGACAACCCCGATGCGCTGCGGCGGTCAAACGAACTCAGGGCACAGATGCTGGCGACCCAGGAACGCAAGGATGAACTGGAAGCCTTTCTGCAGGAATTGGCAAATGACCCTGAATTCGGGCTGTCCGCCGACATTGCCCTTATCCGGCTGATGCTGACGCAGGGCGACGTGGCCGGGGCCACCGAACGCCTGAATGAGTTGCTTGCCGAAGACCCGGACTCGCTGATCCTGCGGTTTGTGAAAGCCCACGTCCTGACTGGTGAAGGCAAGTTCGACGACGCCGAACTGCTCTACCGCGCGATCCTCAAGGATCACCCGGATGCGGCCCGCGCCTGGACCTCACTGTTTTCGCTGCAAATTCAGCGCGAACAGCCCGAGCAGGCCCGCGCCGTGCTGGATGAGGCACTGGCCGCCTTGCCCGAGAACCCGGACCTTCTGATGCTGCAGGCGGCAGAGCACGAACGCGCCGGCGAGCTGGATCAAGCGATTGCGGTCTATGAAACGCTGTACCCGCTCAGCAACCGATCTCTGGTCGTGGCCAACAATCTGGCAAGCCTTCTGACGACCCACCGCAGCGATGACGAAAGCCTTGAGCAGGCACAGAATCTGGTGCGGCGGCTGCGCGGCACAAGAATACCCGCCTATCAGGACACCTATGGCTGGGTCGCCTATCGGCTGGGCCGCTATGAAGAGGCGCTGATTTATCTGGAACCGGCGGCCAGAGCTTTCCCGGATCAGCCTCTGGTGCTTTACCATCTGGGCAAGGCCCTGGCCGCGGTTGATCGGACAGACGAAGCCATGCGCGCCTTCCAGGCCGCCCAAAAGACCGGGATTGCCCTGGATATTTCCCCGACGCTCGAGGAGGAAATCGAACAATTGAGCTCGGCAAGCGTCGCTGGGCAATAAAAAAGAGCGCTGTATTTCTGCCGCATCTTGCCCTCTTCAAACATCCTGTGGATTGTCTAGAAAGTTGCTGACAGGCATAAACGAAGAGAAAAAGTGAAAGATTTGAATATGCGTACAGTTATCGGATCATTGATCACTCTTGTCATTGCCATGGTCGTGGCAACGGGATCATGGGCGCAAGGCTCATATCAAATCCAGCCGGGCGATGCGCTTCAGGTCGAGGTTCTGGAAGATCCCACCCTCAACCGGACCGTTCTGGTTCTGCCCGATGGCTCTATCAACTTTCCCCTGGCCGGCTCATTGCGGGCCGCCGGGCAATCCACCAACGGGCTAAGCTCGTCTTTGTCTTCGGCGCTGGCCAGGAATTTCAACACACCGCCGACCGTATTCATCTCGATCGCATCGCTTGCACCGCCTCCGTTACTGGGCGGGCTGGCCCCCACCGGGCCGACGATCGAGGTCTTCATAATGGGCGAGGTCAACGTACCCGGAAAGCATCTTGCGACCGAGGGAACGACCATTCTTCAGGTTTTGGCGCAGGCCGGCGGCCTGACCAATTTCGCGGCCCGTAAGCGCATCGAATTGCGCCGGGCTGACACTAAAACAGGCGTGATGAACAGATATACCTACAATTACAACGGCTCGGGCGGCGGTATTCAGGGCAATACAGTACTTAAACCCGGAGACGTCGTTGTCGTGCCAGCACGCCGCTTGTTCGAATAGGGGCTATACAGGTGGGGAAATCCAGGAACAGGCTGTCCACCGCACTGGGGGGCGGGGTGGCTTTTGCAGTTTCGCTGACACCGGCAATCGGGCAACAGACCCAGATACCGCAGGCCCCCGTACAGCAAGCGACGGCGCAGCCAACAGCTTCAGCGCAAACAACTCTGCAACAGACAACCGTGCCGTCAACACTTGTCCAACAGACCCCCAGCCAGCAGTTGATCACGCAACAGGCCCTGCAGAACCCGGCCCGGCAGGTTGGTCTGCCCACAACCGGTTTGGCAACCGGCACGGGGTCCGGTCTGAGCGTCACGCTGGATTATCTGACATCGCTCCGGCATGACAACAACCTCAGACTGACCGATCCGTCGCTCGGATCAACGACATGGTGGGAAAATACGCTTGCCCTGAGCGTCCTGCGGCAAGCCTCGGACTCCACTCTGGCCCTTGATCTATCGGGCTTGTACCGGATCGCCAACGAGCCGATCATCGGGACGGAATCGTCGTTTTCAGATCCATCCGCACAACTTGCATATCAGCGCGTGCGCTCGAACAGCCAGCTTGGTCTGCTGCTTGACTATACCGAACAGGATCTGGCCTTCAACCGATCGCTGACAGACACCAATTTCGACGGGATCATCGACTCCGCCGACGTGATCGGCACCGTCGGAGATCAGGTCAACACTCGCGCAAACCTGGACTGGGCCGTGGGCCTGAACGCCCCTCTGGGGTTCCAGTTCAACTACAGCCACCGCGAACGCCGCTATAGCAATACCATCGATCCAAACCTGTTCGAGAACAGCTCAGACATTTACACCGCAACCACGCTGTTCCGGTTTTCACCCATTCTGCAGGGAAATCTGAGGGTCAATTACGAAGATTTCACGGCGGATGACAGCGTGCAGACCGACCGGCAGACAACGACCGTTACGGCGGGCGGGACCTATAATATCTCTGCCATAACCACTGTCACCGCCAATGCCGGATACACAAGGGTTGATGACACCGAACGCGCCAACAATACAAATGATGTTACCGAAGACTTCGTCTGGAATTTCGCCTGGAACAAAACGCTGGCCGACGGCAATGCCGATGTGCAGATTGACCAGATTTTTGGGGTAAACGGCTCCAGACTTAACGCAACCGCCGGACGCAGCTATCAGCGGGCCAGCGGATCATTGGGTTTCAATGTCGGGTTCACCCGGGGGCCGTTTGATGAGATCACCCCGATTGGTCAGATCGACTATTCCTACCAACTGCCCAGTTCCCGGATCGGGGCGACGATCCAGCGCCGGGTCGGCACCAGCACCGACAGTCTGGAAACCCGCCAGACGCTGGCCTTCCTGACATATGACTATTTCATCAACTCAGTGTCCGGCCTGTCCTTCAGCCTTGATTTCATTGACCAGGAAACCGAAGGATCAGGTCCGTCGAACCCGCGTCAACGCGGCACGTTCAACGCATCCTATAGCCGCGCGATCACACGGGACTGGGCGATGAACGTGGGATACCAATACGAAAGAGATGATCAGAACGGCTTTACCGCAAGTTCAAGCTCGGTCTTTTTGACCCTTGGGCGGCGGTTCATCCTGAAACCCTGACCTGTTTTCACCGCAGTCTGTAATTTCGAACAAAACCGTCCCAATGATCTGATTGTTTCGACGAGGGATCAAAAGCCCGCGACCCCGAACCGCCGGAATTCCAGATCACATCCGATTGTGCATGATGAAAAGCGATGCAGCATTTCGAATCGAACGATAGTCGCACCAAGGTGATTGAGGCGGCCAGAATGTCCCTGCCGGCCCTCAACGCCGCCGGGCTGTTCTGGTTTGTGCTGCTGCTGGTGGGCTCGGTCCCTGTTTTCTGGATCGGAATCGTCTCGCTGGGCGCGGCGTGGAGCACCCCCGAATACAGCCACGGACCGCTGATCCCCATCATCTCACTGTATCTGTTCCTGCGCGAGCTGCGCAATTATCCGCCCGCCACTCCAGCGGTTCATGACCGCTGGCCGGGCATCGCGGTCATCGCCGTGGCCCTGGCCATAGCTGTTCTCGGCAATCTGGCGCGTATTCCGGATATCGTCACCTATGCGATGATCATCTGGACCGGCGGCGTCATGCTGACCGTGTTCGGCTGGCAGCGCGGCAAATATCACCAACTGCCGGTGATCCATCTGGTCTTCATGCTGCCCTTGCCGCAGTTCGTCTACTGGAAGCTGACGATCTTTCTGCAATGGGTGTCGTCCGAGCTTGGGGTCTGGTTTGTACAGCTGGCCGGGGTTTCGGTCTTTATCGAAGGCAATGTCATCGATCTGGGGGTCTACAAACTGCAGGTGGCCGAGGCCTGTTCCGGGTTGCGCTACCTGTTCCCGATCCTCAGCTTCTCGTACCTGTTCGCCCTGCTCTATCGCGGCCCGGTCTGGCACAAGGCGGTTCTGATGCTCTCGGCCGCTCCGCTGACCGTCCTGATGAACTCAGTCCGCATCGGCGTGATCGGCGTTCTGGTCAACCATTATGGCATCGAACAGGCCGAAGGGTTCATGCATTTCTTCGAAGGCTGGATCATCTTCCTGATCTGCGTGGCCATTCTGTTTCTCATGGCGATCGGGTTGCAGCGCCTTGCCCCCGATCCCAAACCCTTTGCCGAAACCATCGATCTGGATACCGACGGGCTGGGGGCCATCGCGCTGCGCATTTTCAGCATTCGCGCCTCGGTCGCGCTGGCGGTGGCAGCGCTGTTGACACTTGCGGTATCAACCGCCTGGGCCCTGCGGCCGGCCTCGGACGTGCAGCCCATCGAGCGCGATCCGTTTGTCCTCTACCCCCGTCAGCTCGGGCCCTGGTCGGGTTCGACCACCAGCCTTGATGCCAAGGTCGAACAGACCCTTGGCGCGGACGATTATCTGAATGCCACCTATATCGACACCGGGTCCGGTGATTTCGTGAACATGTTCGTGGCCTTCTACAACAAGCAAACCGATGGCGATGGCATCCATTCCCCCGAGGTTTGTCTGCCGGTCGGAGGCTGGGAAATCTTCAGCCTGGAACCGTATGAGATCAATCCCGGCAATACCCCCTATGGCAGTTTCACCGTCAACCGCGCGGTGATCCAAAAAGAGCTGTCAAAACAGCTTGTCTATTACTGGTTCGAACAGCGCGGCAAACGCATGGTCAACGATTTCCGCGCCAAGATAAGCGTCATTCAGGACGGGTTCACCATGGGCCGGACCGATGGCGCATTGGTCCGGTTCGTAACCCCCATCCTGCCCGGCGAAACCGACGCCGACGCAGATGCAAGATTGCAGCGCTTCATGGAGCCCAGCCTGAGGCCGCTGCCCCGCTTTGTCCCGCAATGACAGCTGTTTCAGATATGAATGACCAACCCATTTCTTTACCCGGTTCAGCACGACGCGTGTGAAGAAGATGCATCCAGAGCACGATCAATTTATACGGCCGCCAAACCTTTGCCGCATGGCAGGTATATCTAAAATTTCAAACCACTTCTGAACATAATAACTGTATGGTGAGGTGGTTCCGATTATTCGCCGACAAAACGTTCTGATTATTGAGTATATGAAAAAGTATGAGTGTACGGCAGAGATGAATACGTCGATCCGAAGTGACGGCCAGCGCATGGTTCTGGTACTGACCGTATGCGTCAGTCTCATTCCGCTGTTCGTGACACCCGTCCTGCCTCTGACTGATTTCTACGCCCATATTGCGCGCTACTATGTTCTGGCAAACCTGCCGGATTCGAATGCGCTGCAACAGTATTACGAATCCGCCTGGCAACTGCTGCCCAATCTCGGTCTCGATATTGTGGGGGTGAGCATCATGAAGATGCTGCACCCGCTGCTTGGGGCAAAGCTGATTGCCGGGCTCATCATCGCCGCGCCCTTTGCCGGTGCCCTGTACCTGTCACATGTCCTGCATAGCCGGATCACGACACTGAACGTGCTGCTGGCCGGGCTGGTGGCCTACAACCATATCCTGATCTGGGGGTTTTCGAACTTTCTGCTTGGGCTGGGCGTTCTTTTGGGCGCAACCGGATACTGGATTGCGACACAGGACCGTCCGGCGCGCCAGTTGCTGATTACGGCCGCTCTGGGTCTACTGCTATTTTTCATCCACGGCTTCGCATTTGCGCTTTGGGGTCTGATCCTAGGCATGGTCGAGCTGTCTCTTGCGCTTCGGGCCGGGCATTTGGGGTTTGCCGCCCTTGCACGACGGGCCGGCAGACTGGCCTTGATCGCCGTCGCCCCGGTTTTGCTGTTCCTGCAGACGAAAACCGCGGATGGCGGCGCGACCTCACCGGTTTCGAACCTGCTGGCACATGCCGAAAAAGGAACCCTGTGGGACCGGCTGAGTACCGAGGTTTTCCTGCGCATCGACGGCTTTTTGCGGGTGGCGGATTCGACCTGGCGCTCGTTCGATTACGGGTTCGGCGTTGTTTTGTGGGGCGTGTTGATCTGCGGCCTGCTGGCCGGTGTCTGGCACATCGACAAGCGCATGAAGCTTGCCGTTGCGCTTTGCGCCGTGCTGGTTCTGATCATACCGCCCAACCTGTTTGGGGTCGGACATCTCAGCGAGCGCACCCCGCTTCTGTTGCTGACGCTTCTGGCGGCCAGCCTGTCTCTGAACCCGGACGCAAAACAGTCGTACCGGCAGGCAGCGATCGTAACGCTTGCCGGGCTGTTGCTGATCCGGAACCTGGTACTGACCACCGGGTGGTATCAGGATGGCAAAAACTACGCGGCCTTCCTCGAGGCGCTCAACACGCATGACACGCTCAGCCTGGGGGCCGGTGCTTATCTGGAAGATACCAGAAATCCCCATGTCTTCAGACCTAGCTGCATCCCCCTGTCGTTTCTCATGGTGTTCAACGGAACCGCTGTGCCGACATTTGCCAATCCTACACAACAGCCTATTCGACTGATCGGGCCGCTGAACGATATACAGATGGCGACTCGGCAGATCAGTGGGGATTCCGAATACACGGTGCCTTCTGCTCTGGCTGTCTTGTCACAGGCAAAGGCGGATACCGTCGTGGTTTGTGCGGTGGATTCCTTCCAGCAACAGGTCGATGGTTTCAGGATACTGGCCGCAGCCGAGCCGTGGACGCTGTATCAACGCGCAGCTGACCAATAGTCCGGGCTTAAGGATATGATCGACTCAGAGACCCGTAAATGAAAGCAAGCGCTGCGAGCATATCATCCTCCGAGACCGTCAGGTTCATCGCGGACCGTGCGGACGGTCGCGATAACAATTTCAACCTGATCCGCATTCTTGCGGCTAGTGGTGTTTTGGTGTCGCACGCTTACCCCATCAGCTGGGGCGGTGGGGCACCGCAGCCCCTTGAAAACCTGCTGCATGGCCTGACCTTGGGAACGGTCTGCGTATGGATTTTCTTTGCCATTTCCGGGTTCTTCATCACGCGCAGCTTTGACCGGCAATCTTCCGTGGTTTCGTTCCTGACCGCCCGGATCTTACGGCTGTTTCCCGCCCTTGCCACGGTCCTTATCGTGACCATCCTTGTCGCCGGCTTCATATTGACCGACGCTGATCCTTCCGTGTTCTGGGCCGCGACCGGCGAATATTTCATCCGCAACATGCTGTTGTTCGACTTGTTATACGGCCTGCCTGGTGTGTTCGAATCCAACCCCGGCGGTGCTGGGATCAACGGTTCTCTCTGGTCGCTGTCCTATGAGGTCACCTGTTACGCCGGTGTCTTCATTTGTGGCCTTCTTGGCCTGCTTAAAAATCGAAAGGTCTTTGCCG
Source organism: Ruegeria sp. F5 (assembly GCF_056533845.1). Classification (NCBI taxonomy): domain Bacteria; kingdom Pseudomonadati; phylum Pseudomonadota; class Alphaproteobacteria; order Rhodobacterales; family Roseobacteraceae; genus Ruegeria; species Ruegeria sp. F5. The sequence continues at coordinate 70,127 of NZ_JBQFOU010000015.1, forward strand.
GGATAACGCTGCTGTTCCTGTGCATCTATGCCGCAACAATGGCTTTGCAGCTTAACCCGCGCATCGAACAACTTGCCGAGCTTGGGCTGACATTCCTTACAGGAATGGTGTTTTACATCTGGCGCGAAAAAATCCCCCTGTCATGGGGCGTGCTTGCCGGAGTGACAGCCGTGACCGTCGCGGCCTGGTTCACACCGCTGTTCACGCCCGTGTTCGCTGTCAGCCTGTCTTATGCGGTGTTCTTTGCCGGATATGCCAAAGTACCAGTGCTGCTGAACTATAACCGGCTAGGCGACTATTCCTATGGCGTTTACATTTACGCCTTTCCCATCCAGCAGCTTGTGGCGCAATCGGGGGTGACGACACCGGCCATCAACATGGCCATCGCCATGCCCTTCACGCTGATCTGCGCCATTCTGTCCTGGCATCTGGTTGAAGCCCCGGCCATGAAACTGCGGCACCGGATCAAAGCGCCGGGGCGCATCAAGGCCAAGCAAACCGCCAAATAGGCGGTCCCTAGCCTTTCCAGATCCGCTTATAGGCCGCAATCAATGCAGGCACCTGATGGGGCCAGGCCATTTCAGCCTCGACCCGGGCGCGGCCGTAGCGGCCCATGGCGGCGCGGCGGCCTTTATCCGCCAGCAATTCGGTGATCTTGTCCGCCATATCCACCGGATCGTTGGCCCTGGCGTAAAGCGAGGCCTCTTGCGCCGAGAACCGCCCTTCGGTCACGTCGAACTGAACGATGGGTTTCTCGAACGCCATGTATTCGAGGATCTTGTTCATGGTGGATTTGTCGTTCATCTCGTTCACCCGGTCCGGGTTCACGCAGACATCGGCGGTCGACAGGATTTCGAACAGATCGTGATCGGGCGCGCGGCCAGTGAAAGTGACGTAGTCCGACAGGCCCATTTCAATGGATTGTTCCCGCAGCTTGTCCAGGCTGGGGCCACCGCCCACAAGGCAGAACTGGATATCCTCGCGGCCCTGAACCTTGACCAGATGCGTCACGGATTCCAGCAACAGGTCGATGCCTTCCTGATCGCCCATGACGCCGACATAGCCCACCATGTATTTGCGCCCATTGCGCCAGTCCAGGTTCGGCGGCAGATGCTGCAACCGGCTCAGATCGGGGCCCGAGCGGACAACGAATACGTCCTCGGGCGCCATGCCGCCGCGTTCGATGGCGATCTTGCGATAGCTTTCATTGGTGGCAATCGACACACGGGCCGAGGCGAAGGTCAGCCGTTCGAACGTCTTCATCAGCTTCCAGAAAAAGCCGCGCTTGTCGAACTTGGCCTCGTAGAGCTCGGGGTTGATGTCGTGGTGATCGAACAGATAGCGCACGCCGAACAGCTTGAAGGGCAGCGCCACCAGAAAGATCAGATCGGGCGGGTTGCAGCCATGGATGACGTGAAAACCGCGGGTGAATTTGATCTTCAGCGCCAGCCAACTTTCCCAGAACAGCGCCGCGCCATATTCCAGCAGATATCCCAGCGCCCCGCTGGCATCCAAAGGCAGCGGATGGCGATAGACCTTGATGCCTTCATCTTCCCAGACGCGCTCTTCATGACCCTTGCCGGTGGGACAGATGACCGAGACCAACGCGCCTGCGGCGGCCAGCGTGCGCGCCTCCATCCACACACGGCGGTCGAAGGGCACAGGCAGGTTTTCCACTACGATCAGAACCTTCAGCCCCTTCAGAGGCTGGCTCTGGCGCAGCTCGTCGAACGAGATCGGTTGAACGGCGGATATGGGGCTAGTCATATTCATAGGTTCTTACCACTTCTGTATCGCCAAGGGTCAGCTCGTTCACGATCCGGTTCGATCCGATCACCAGATCCCACGGCCCGGCCTCGGCCGTGGCGCGATCCACCAGCAAGCTGCCCACATTGGGCAGATGGGTGAAGGCATAGCCCAGGTTTTGCCCGCGCAGATCAGCGGGTTTGATCGCCGGGTCATAAACCGACAGCTGATACCCCGCCTGCAGCAGCCGCCGGGCGATATCGACATTGGGGCTTTCGCGCAGATCGTCGGTTCCCGCCTTGAAGGCCAGCCCCGCCATCAGCACCCTGCCGCCCTCGGGCAGCCGGGCCATGATGTCCTGCGCCTGATAGGTCTTATGCGCCTGATTGGTCTGTAGCAGGCTGTCAATCAGATGCGTATGCGCGCCCACCTCACCGGCGATATGCTGCAGCGCACGCACATCCTTGGGCAGGCACGAGCCCCCGAACGCCCCACCCGGACGGGTGTAATAGGCCGAGATGTTCAGCTTGGTGTCCGAGACGAAAATCTCGTGCATGGTTTTGGCCGACACGCCCATGCTGTGGCAGATGCGGCCCACCTCATTGGCAAATGCCACCTTGGTCGCGTGCCAGGTGTTGTCGACGAATTTGGTGATCTCGGCCTCTTCGAAGGCGGTGTAAAACACCGGCGCGTCCAGCCCTTCGTGCATCTCGTCCATCACTGCGGATCGGTTGCCATCGGCTGTGCCCACAACAATCTTGGGCGGGTTGAAAAAATCCTCCACCGCCGAGGCCTCGCGCAGGAACTCAGGGTTATAGACGATCTCAATCGCCTGTGGCGTCCGGTCGCCCAGATAGCTTTGGAAGATCGGCTCGATCAGTTGCCGCACCGTGCCAGGCCGGAAGGTGGAACGATAGGCTACAGTCAATGGCCGCGCCCGGTCGGGCGAGACGGCCTTGGCGATCTGGCGCGTCACCTCGGCCACGAAATTCATGTTATGCGAGCCGTCGGTGGAACTGGGCGTGCCGACACAGACAATGGCCAGATCCACATCGGACAGGTCCGGGATTTCAACCGTGGCGCGGATCAGGTTCCTGGCCAACGCCTCGGTCAGCAGGTCGGCCACCTGCGGTTCCTTGATCGGGGGCTGCCCGGCGTTGATTTCGGAAACCTTGTCGGCGTTCACATCGACACCGATCACCTCGTGCCCTTCACGGGTCAGACAGCAGGCCGCCGTGAAGCCCACATAGCCCAAACCAAAAATCGCAATTTTCATACCGTAACACCGCTCTAAAACTCAGCACCCAAAGACATGCAAACCGTCACGCTTGGTTTCTTTCTGTATTTGATGTCCAATTCATGACACCAATTGAGAATACACTTTGAAACAGAATTCAATCTACTGATACGAGATACGAGTATCCTCTGATACATGAAACAAAACCGTTGCGAGGCACTTGCAAAATAGCACTATGCTGGCACCTATCAGTCGTCCGGTCAGAATACCAGAATCGCGATCCTACTCGTCTCAGGCCATCCCAAAGGGTCGCAAGTTTGGAAACACTAACGCAGCAATGCGTCGTTTGTTATGAGTTTGGAAAGTTAATAACTTGAAGCAGCCGTCCGATCCTGCTCCGGCTAAAAGCACATCTTCCCGCACGTCCGCTCTTGCGGTGGGGGCAACCACATTGTTTGCCTCCAGCTTGTTTCGGCAAGTGCTGGGGCTGCTCACCCTGATCGTAACCGCCCGGCTGCTGACACCCAAAGATTTCGGCATCGCCGCCTATTTCCTGGTTGCGACAGCCTTTCTTGAGATGATGCAGCGGCAGATCGCCGTTGTTCTCATACGGCTTGACGACGTCACCCAGGAACACCTGAGCACGGTATTCACCTTTCAGGTGATCCTTGGCGTTGCCGGGGCGCTGTTTTTCTACGCGACCCAGCCCCTGCTTGCCCTTCTCGACATACCCGAGCTGATCCAGCTTGCCCCGGTGCTGTGTGTCCTATCGCTGATCATCGCCCTGAAAAGCCCGCGCTTTGTCCTGTTCGAACGCAAGCTGCGCTTCAGTTTCGCGGCCGGAGAAGAAACCATCAGCCGGATCGTGTATTCGATCATTGCAATCAGCCTGGCCTGGCTGTGGGGTGATTTCTGGGCCATCATTGTCGCCAGTTTCTGCGCACTCGTGACCCGCAGTATCCTGACATTCAGCATGGCCCCTATGACCGTACGGCTCTCATTGGCCCGCTGGCGCGACTGTTTGTCCTTTTCGGTCTGGACCACAGGTGCTCAGGTTTCTCTGTTCTTTTCGAACAACATGCCGCAACTCATCATCGGCGCGACCCTCGGGCTGGCCGATGCCGGTATTTTCCGGCTGGGCAACAGGCTAAGCACGCTTGTCACCACCCAGCTGTTTGCCCCACTTCAACGTGTACTTTACCCCGGGCTGGCAGACATTTCGCGCAACACCGACCGGCAGGATGAGGCGTTTAACCGGCTCAACGAGTTGCTGCTGGCAATCGTGCTGCCAATTTCCCTTGGGATGGCGCTGGTCGCCAACCACATCGTCGTTGTGGTGATCGGCTGGCAATGGCTGGGCGTGGCACAGGTGATCTGGATTCTGGCACCGCTCAAAGCGCTTGAAACGCTGCAGGAAAACGTCCGGTCGGCCTCTTATATTGAAGGGTCAACCAAGATCCTGTTCATCCGGAACACGTTTCTTCTGGTTTTTGTCTGTCTGCTGATGCGCGAAGGCGTTCAGTTCGGCTTTACAGGCGCGCTGCTCGCAGCGGGGGCCGCCAGTCTGGTTACGATCTTTACGACCCTGATGATCGCGAAGCGCTATGGAACCCGCACGTTCTTTGGGCCACTCACCGTCGCCTGGCGGTCTTTTGCATCCACTCTGGCCATGATCGCGGCTGTGCTGTTCGTCAGCAGCGCCTATGGCAGTGGTGACGCGGTGGGCTGGGCCTATGAAACGGCGGATGACCTGCCGCTGCTGCGCTTCCGGTTTGCGGTCAAGGTTCTGGTCGGGGTGTTCGCCTATATCGGCACGCATCTGCTGCTCTGGCAACTGTCCGGGCGACCCAAGGGTGTTGAAAGCCTGGCACTGGAACTGGTGGCCAAGATCAGATCCAGATTCGTCGCAGCGCATTGAGGTTCCGCACTGCAGGCTCAGACCGACAGCGCGTCTTTCAGTTCGGATACGATGTGATCGACATGCGCGTCTGACAGATATTGGTGCAACGGCAGTGTCAAAGTGCGGTCCTTGATCGCCATCGCCTCCTCCTGACCCGTCCAGTCCAGATTGCGGTTGAACCCTGCCCACCAGGGCGTTGCCCCGATCCCGCGGTCCTGCAACCGCTGCACGATCCGGTCCCGGCCATCCACCATGACCGGCATATTGAGCGGGCAGGTCGAGGACGCAAGCGCGGGAACAAGCATCTGTATGCCCGGCATGCCGTCCAGCAGGTCCCGATAGCGTTCCCAGTTCGCCCGCCTGATCGCAATGGCCTGAGACACGGAAAAGGCCTTTAGCGGACGTGACGCAAAGAAGCTCATGCGCGCATTCCGCAGGGCCGGGTCGAAATAGTAATGCCACGGAATATCTTCGAGCTGCCCGTTGGCAGGGCCAGCCTGTGGTTCCGCCTGATCCGATCCGCGCAAGGCCTGTTTCAGCCCTTTGATACGCTGCGGACCCAGCACATTGACCAAACCGGTGCGGGCCAGCGTCTTTGCCACCCTTTTTTGCGGCGCGGGCCGCGAAAACGGATCTGCGGTGGTCAGGTCCGGGGCGTTTATCACAAGCGCCCCGCCCCCCAGAACGGGGAGGAATTTGTAGAAACAGAACACCGAAACATCACCGGTGCGACCTTCCGCCGGAGAGGTGCCGCTCAACAGGCTCAGAGCGCAATCCTCGATCAGGCGCAGACCGTGCCGGTCACACAATGTGCGTAACTCTTCCAGCGCGGGTTGGATCACCCCGAAGAAATGCGTCACGTAGATGGCCCGCGTCCGCCCTGTGATCAGCGGTTCGATCCGGTCCGGGTCGGCCAGAAGATCTTCGGCAACCGGATACTGCCGGACCGAAAGACCAGCGTCGATCAGCGGGTCAACCTCGGACCCACAATTATAGGCCGGGGCCAGAACCTCATCCCCGGGCTGCAGGTCAAGAAGATCGCAGGCCGCCCGGATCGCCACACGGGTGTTGAAGCTCCAGAAAACCGAGCGGTCCTGAAACAGGGCCGCATATCCACCTGCGGGGTCGCGGCGGAACAGATTGGTTAGCCGCATTGGCGGATCACCGCAATAAAGCGCGTTCTTCCCTGTGTCGGTGGTCATCTCACCCCTGCCCCTTAATAGCTGCGCCAGACGCGACGGCGTGTCAGGCGGCTTTCATCGCAATACCCAACGGGCACAAACCCCACTTTTTGAATATTGAGCTTGGAGGGCACATTGTAATCCCGGCAATTGGTGAAAAACCCCTGGACCCCATCGGCCACCCGGTCGGCGACGATCGCGTTCCAAAGCTGGCCCTGCAAATTCCTGCCCCGATACTGCGGCAGGACGTAGATATGCCAGAATAACTCCTCGTGCTCGTTCAGAGGGACAAAAAAATCGCGGCTATGCGCGGCATCCCGAACCCAGGCCAGCGCCTGAACGTGACCGTCTTTTTCCAGCACCCAAAGCCGCCATCCGGCCTCGAGCCACCCCATCGTCCCCCAATCATGCGAGGCTTCGGGATCTTTCAGCAAAGCCAACTCATCTTGAGGGAAATCGTCCGGCGACAGGATTTCACGCACCTGCCCGGCCTCAGGGCCGCCTTCATGGCTGTCCCCGTCCAGCCGAAAAACCAGATGGCGCTTGCGGACAAAGCTGTCCATCAAGGCCAGCCAGACCTGCCGGACCAAAGCCGCTGGCCCCCGCTGCGCAGCCCCCAGGATCAGCTGTGTCTTGCCTTTTTTTGCCAGCTTCATGTTTCGTTTCACCAACCATTCGTCCAGGGGTGCGGGGTCAACCCGTGACGGCCCGCTTGACCTTTTTCAGTTGTCCCCGGATCAGACTGCGCGCATTTCCTGTCAGATAAACATGTCTGTTCACAATCTTTTCCCGCGCGGAAATGCGCTGGACCACCTGCGGATTGAATTCCGATTTATACTTGTGGATGTTGAATTTCTTTTCGCCCGGAACCGGCGTCCGGTACCCTTCGACATCCAGAACACGGCAGCCCTTTTCCCTGGCCCAGATCATCGCCTCAAGCCACAAGGCCGGCGCGATCCGCAAGTTGCCTGCTGCGCGCAGATGGTCCGGTTCGGTGGTGAAATGCCGCCCGTGCACGGCATCCTTGCTGCGATACACCAAAAGCCCCGCCAAAAAGACCTCTTGCTGCCAAGCCAAAAGCACGGTGCCCAGATCGCCCGGCAACAGCACATCTTCAAACGTCGCCTCGTAAGCAGGCACATCCAGCTCTTGCAGCCCCCGCTGGTGCCGCAACCGGTTCATGCTTTCGATGAAGATGCGAAATTCATCGGGCGTGCGTGCCGCGCGGATCGAAACGCCTTGCCGCTCGGCGCGCCGGACCTCGCGCCGAGCGCTTTTTGAAAACGCCTTCATGATCTCGTCCGGCGTTCCGGTTATGTCGACCCATCCGGTTTGACGAAACTGTTCTTCTTCGGCGATGCGCCACCCTGCGCGTGCAAGAACCGCATCAAGCGTTTCCGCATCTTCTTCGGTCCAGAACGGCGTGACATTCAGACTGCCGACCCGGGCAAGCCCGGGCTGTCGGCACAAGGCCTCCAGAAAGCGTTCCATGTCTGCTGCATTGTCGCAAACCGGCCCGCTCAGGCAAAAGGCACGGGACCAGGCGCTGGGTAAAAACGGGTGCGGTTCAAGCGAAAGCAGGGCGACGCCTGCAAGCGCCTCACCACGACGCGCCAAGGCATAAATCACCTTGTTTCCCAGCTTTTGTTCCGAATTTGCAAACAGTGGCGATTGCCGGGGATGCTGGCGTTTGGCCGCATTCAGGAACGCCACCCACTCAGCACGTTGCTCTGCGCTCAGGGCCTCAGTGCATTCAATCTTAACGCTGTCTTGCCCCACAAATTGCTGCACTGCCAAACTAATACCTCAATGCGCTGATATATTTACTTTGAATTTCACAGCTACTTTTTAACAACAGTCATCGTTTGACCGAGTTCAGTGTATTCATAGATTCGAACAATGGCTAAACAATTTGAAGATGTATGCGGTTAAAGAGAACAGGGTTTCATGATTTCATCGTCGCACAGCACGCATGCCGAATGCACTGTTTCCATCGTAATCGTGAACTGGAACACTCGGGACATCCTGCGGGACTGCCTGATCTCGATCGCGCGCGAAACGCAGCACCCGCATGAGGTCATCGTTGTCGACAACGCGTCAAGCGACGGATCGGCCGATCTTGTCCGCGATGAGTTTCCCGATGTCCGGCTGATTGCCAACGACGCCAACCGGGGGTTTGCCGCCGCGAACAATCAGGGGCTGGAGATCGCGCACGGCGACAACCTGCTGCTACTCAACCCCGATACGATCATCCTGAACGGCGCCATCGACACCATGCTGGACTGGCTGGCACAGCATCCCGACGTGGGCTGTGTCGGATGTCAGGTTCTGGAAGATGAGGACACGATCCAGCGCACCTGTTTTGCCGATCCCGGACCGAGCAATCTGGCGCTGAGCGAGTTCGGGTTGCGCCGCCTGTCACCGCAGAACCGGTTCCTCAGCCATGCCGAATATGGCGACTGGGACCGGCGGTCCGAGCGCGAGGTCGATGTGGTTTCCGGCATGTTCATGCTGGTGCCCCGTCGCGTTTTTGAGGCTGTCGGCCTGCTGGACGAGGCGTTTTTTGTCTACTCTGAAGAGGCCGATTGGTGCCGCCGCATTCGCGACGCGGGCTGGCGTTGCATCTTTGCGCCCGAGGCGCAGATTCTGCATCTGGATGGCGGTGGAAAAAGCACCGTTCAGATCCGGTCGCGCATGTTCGTACAGATGCAGAAAAGCAAGATGATCTACCTGCGCAAGCATTATGGTCTGAGCGGCGCGCTGCTGGGCCGGATGATCTTTGTCGGCTCTTCCATATTGCGCTTCGCCCTGTCAGCCACGAACCAGCGGGACGAGGCTGCCGCAAGGCGGCGTCTGGCGCGGGCCTCGCTGCGGTATCACCTGACCCGGCAGGAGCCGGTAGAGTGAAGGACACGGGCACCCAGATGATGTTTCAATGGGTCGATGGGGCAAAGCCCCTTGAGGGCATCGCCGCGGAATGGGCCGCTCTGGCCCAGCGGACAGGGGCGGATATCTATGCCACACCGGTCTGGGTCCTGACCTGGTGGGCCCATTTCGGGCGCAGCAGGGCGCTCAGAACCCTTGTGGTGCACGATGCGCAGGGTCAGTTGATCGCCCTGCTGCCCTTCATGATCCATTCGGTCTGGGCAGGGCCGGTCAGAATTCGCATCGCCAAACTGGCCGCGACCGACCCCAACACGGTGCTTTTCCGGCTGGCGGCCGAAAACCACGTGCTGGCGCAGAGTCTGGCAGAAGCCCTCACCGGCCTGCTTGACGCGGGCCGCGCCCATCTGGTCAGCTTCAGCCCCGCGTCCGAGCGTGGAGACATACTCGCCGCTGTCCGAGATGTCGTGGCCCAGAACAACAGCACCCCGGCCCTGACCCTGTCCGATGCACCCTCGGGCACACATACCGTTTTCGAACTGCCCGATACGTTTGACGGCTATCTTGCAAACCTGTCCAAGAAGCGGCGCAGCCAGTATCGGCGGGACCTGAAACATCTGCAAAAAGATCACGGTCTGACCACAGCGCTGATTCATCCCGGCAGCGATCAGTTCCGGGACTTTGTCGGCTTTCACAACCGGCAATGGCAAGAGATCGGAAAGGGCGGTCATTTCGTGGACTGGTCCGGCAGCGCGGCGTTCTACAGCGATCTCGCAGATGCAACGTTGCAGAGCCATGAAACCTGGTTCGTCGAACAGCACGGTCGGGACAGACCCCTTGCCACCCAGTTTTGTCTGGTCACGGGGCAGGTCTGCCACTGGCGGCTGCCTGCCAGATCGACCGACCCGGAACTGGAACGCCTGAGTCTGGGCAAGATCGGCCTGATCCAGATGATCGAGCAACTGATCAGCGCGGGCGTAACCCGGATCGAGGCCGGGATCGGCGCATATGGCTATAAGCTGATCTATGGCGGTGAATCGGTGGCCACCCACCGTCTGATCGTCTCGCGGCAATCGGCGTGGTCATCTTTCCTGATCAAAATCAGCCTCGGCTGGGCGCGGTTTCTGCATCTGGCCTATTACAGGCTCTGGTTCGGTCGCATCGCCCCGCGCCTGCGATCGGTGATCCCGCTGGGGCACAAACCTTTATGGTCCGCCTGGATCAGAACACGGATATGACCCCGGTATGATCACAGAACAGCTGTCCGTAAAAGTTCTGTCTGAACAGGAATGGCCAGCGCTCAGCGCGCGGTTCCAGGACCTGACCTATGAACAGAGCCTGACCTACGCGCGCGCGGCAGCCAAACGGATCGGCGCAACCACGGAATTTGTTGCCCTGTATGATGCGCAGGGCAAATCGGTTGCCGCGGCCTGCCTGAGGATCAAAAAAATTCCGGTTCTGAACCGGGGCATTGCGTGGATCGCCGCAGGACCGCTGACCGTTCCCAACGGTTTGCCCGAACCCGGCCCGGACACCCTTTGTTCGATTTTATCGGGGCTGCGCGACCATGTGCATTCCGCAGGGCATATCCTGCGCCTGCGATTTCCGGTTCTTGCCTCCCCGGCAGAGGATGCGATTGCGCGCGCAGGCTCCACACCGACCGAACGGGCCACACCCTATCGCACCGTGCTGATCGACCCGGATCAACAGGACGACAGCTTGATGCGCGCCCTGCATGGCAAATGGCGCAACCCTCTGCGCAACGCGCTGAAAGCCGGGTTGGAGCTTGAAACCGGCCCGATCTCGGACCTGTCAGGCCGTTTCAGCCGCCTTTATGAACAGGTGCGGGATGCCAAAGGGTTTCAGCCCGATATCCCTCCGGAATTCTACTATGCGCTGTCGGGGCCGGATTTCGACCATGACGTTCTTATTGCCCGCAAGGATGGCGAGGATATCGGCGCGATGACGATCGGAGTGTCCGGCCCAAACGCCACCTATCTGTTTGGCGCCACGTCCGAGGCCGGGCGGCAGCTCAATGCCGGGCACTACCTGATGTGGCAGTCCATGCTGTATTGCCGCGAACGGGGGGTGAAATGTTTCGATCTGGGCGGGATCGATGCCGAGGCAAACCCAAGCGTCACCCGTTTCAAACTGCGCACGGGCGGCGCGGACATCACGGCGGCGGGGCCTTATGAGGCCCGGCCAAACGGGCTTGGGGCGGGTCTGATCGACCTGGCCGAAACCCTGCACAAAAGGCTGAGGTCCTGATATGGCCCGCCTGATCGGTTTGAACTTCCACGGAATAGGCACTCCGGCCCGCGACCTGGAAGACGGCGAAGCGCCGTATTGGCTGTCCGAGGCCCAGTTTAGCGGCGTTCTGGACCGGGTTGCGGCAAGCCCCGATCCGAAAGCCTTTGTTCTGACCTTCGATGACGGCAACCTGTCGGATTACGAGCTCGCACTGCCCGCCCTGACCCGGCGCGGGCTGACCGCGACGTTCTTTGTGCTGACAGGTCGGTTGGGCGAAACCGGCTCTCTGGCCCGCGACCACGTCACGGCATTACTGGCCGCCGGAATGGGTATTGGCAGCCACGGGATCGCCCATGTCGCCTGGAGCGCGCTTAGTGCCGAAGCGCTTGAACAGGAACTGACCCAATCCCGCGATGTGCTGCAGGAGCTGTGCGGCAGCCCTGTGACCGAGGCCGGCATACCGTTCGGCCGCTACAACGCCCGAGTCCTGCGCGCCCTGCGCCATCACGGGTATGAGACGGCGTTTTCCAGTGATACCGGGCCTATGAATGGCGATGCCTTTCTGCGCCCACGCACATCCCTGCGTGGGGATATGACACCGGCTGAGATTGACGCGATACTAGCGGGACAAATGCCCGTGACCCGGCGCATGCGCCGCGCGGTTGGTATGATCAGAAAGCAGCTTCTGCCGCTGCGATAAGGCTATCAGACGGCATCCTTCGATCCTGTGGCCGAGGACCGGGCATATCCGAATTTATCCAGAACATGTCCCAGCTCCTGTTCGATATAGGCCAGATGCTCGGGCTCTAGCTCGTCTTTCCACTGTCCACTGCGCCCGCTGCGGATATGCGCGCGTTCGTTGGTTTTCGTGGCCGAGACCTTGCTGCGCTTGCCAGCCTCGAACAGGCGCATCAGGCGGACGCCCAGCTCATGCTCCTGTCCGGTCAGCCCCAGGAAAGTGAACATCTCGGAATAGAGTTCATCTCGCTGATCACCCATGAGCGCATCATACGGGACCTCAAGGATATCCGGGTCATCTAGATCCCAGTTCTCAAGCGTTTCGCGGCTGAAAAAGATGAAGTGGCGGATTGTCATGAACAGGCCTTCGGTCTTGTCCACCGCCTGAAGCTTTTCCTGATAGGTCCGCCCGTTTTCATCCGGGACATGGGCCCAAAGCTCGTTCGTCCACAGGTGATAGTGATAGGAGGATACGATCATGTCGCGCGGGTCCCGCATGATATGTATCCCCCGGTAACGGCCAATTTCAGACCAGGGGGTCCGGCTATGGGTCGACAGGAAAACCCGGGTCTTCGGTTGCGGGGCCGCTTTTGAGATATCCTCGAACCGGGCGTTCAGCCCAAAGGCCAGAAGCTTGAGCACCGCCTTGAAATAGGTGGTCATGGCCTTGTGGTGCGTGCCCACAAAAATTTTCGGCTGCTCGTCTTCAGAGCCCTGCGCCCGCATCCGGCTGGCCATCAAAAGCGGAAGGATTTGCCAGAATTCAGGATTTTTCAGAAGCCCATAATTCTTGCGAAACGTAATGGGGACCTGAGTCAACTTTTTCTGCAGTTCCGACCGCTTCGGTTTGCGGCCAATCCCGGCATCTGTCGTAATCTTGCTTTGCTGAACTGACACCTATCGACTTCCTTATAAACTTATCACCAAACGCGCCGCCCCCTTTTGGCCGCTTATGTTCCCTCAGGCCCGAACCGCGTATACCGTATCCGCCGCGTGCGGCGCTGGTTCGCCTCGACCTGCGGCTGATCGCTGTCTTCTTTGGCATTGACCATCCAAAGGCCCGCACCCAGCAGGAACATCAAAAGGCACAATGTAGCGTCCCAGACATGCACCGTGATGGCTGAAACACAGAATCCGGTCAGGGCGAAAAGATACCCCAACCGGTAGCTTTCCAATCTGCTGGACAGCTTGGCGCGCCCCAAAATCACGTAAATCATCACGATGGCTGCCACGATGAAAATCAGCGCTGGCAACCCGTAGCGCAAAGCGACAACCAGCCAGAAATTATCAACGCTTCCCACAATCCAGCGCGGGCGCGTCCATTCACTGAACCCGATCCCAAAAATCGGACTGTTCAGGACATCGTCAGAGGCATAGGTGAAAATGAAAATCCGGTTCATCGCCGTCGATTTCTTGAGCGTCAGATAGGCCGCGAAAATCTGGGCCGGAGGCCGGTTGGCGAAAATCTCGAGGAACAGATACAGTCCTGCGAACATGTAAAGCAGCAGGTTCCACTTTCTCTGGAGGAAGGAGAATATATTCTTCCAGGCCATTAGGGCCATTTGCACCACGATCGACAGCCAGGCCCCCGACGACAGGGAGACAAACGTGGCAAGCACGACGCTGCCGGCCCGGGACGTTTTGAATGTGAACCCTTTGCCATATCCTAGGACATACCAGGCCAGAGAAAAGGCAACGCTGCAGAAGACGCCATACAGGATCGGGTGCGGCATCGACCCTTGCGCCCTGTAAAAGCCCAAACGCGGCTCCTCTTGCACGACAGTGTAAACGTTGCCGATTTTCCCGAATATCTCGAGGATCAATGACCTGTCCGCAATGAACTGATAGACGCTGAACGGCAGCATCAGCAGCACCGCAATAAAGATCCAGCGCACGAAAACCCGAAAGGCGTGTTCATCCCGTATCATCCAGCGGGCGATGAAATACGGGCCAGTCGTCTCGATGAACGAGATGCCGATATATTCCCACCTCCACAGGGCATGGTGGTAAAAGATCGCCAGCGCTCCCCAGAGCGCGTAGCCCAGGACAAGAAAGTCGGGCGCATAATACCCGCCCGAGCCGTCAAGCCAGCGGATCAGGGCCGGGAAAAAGAAAACCAGCAGAACAATGCGATACCCGCTGAGTTGCAGGCCCGCGACTTCGAAATAAAGCGGCAGCGTAAAGCCGATGAACAGCAAGGGTATGACAAACGGCCGGGATGTGCGCCCGGTGCTGTCACCCGCCGCCTGCAAATCCCGTCTTGTACCTGTCGATGCCACCAATGAAGTTCACCACCGCTTTGCGCATATGTTAGCAGATCTATGCCTTGCCTGAATGTTATCCCGAAAACAGATCATAGAAAAAAATCACTTTTGATGAATACTATGACGATAACGGGTTTTGTCCGGGGCATGCCCGGACCGGAATTGGGTGTGATTATGCGACAACATCCTCAAGCACTTTCTGGTGCAAAGCAATGTCTGCGGCATAGTAATCTTGCACAAATCCCCGGATTTCGGGCCGGTCAAACACGGAAGGCTCGGAAGAAGCGTTTGGTTTCATTAACAGTTTCCGGGCCGAGACGCGCAGCTTTTCATGTACCGGTCCGGGCAGAACCCGCCTGGCCACGGCACTTCCTGTATACATGACACGGCTCAGCCCCTGATAGCGAAACACCGTGGTCTGGTTGGCATGACCGATTTCCAGCGCATCGATGCCGATATGGCGGGCCAGATCAGAAACGAAACAATCCATCCGTTCGACGGGGTATAGGTTACGGACCATGCGCTTGCCGTCGACCTCGACAAAACCCGATTGCGGGGCGAAATGGATGTAATCCGGTGCGATCACCGTAGGATCGGATTGAAGATAAGAGATCACTTTGCCGATCTCATCACGGATATCGCCATCATCGAGTTGCGCGAATTCCTTGCCCAGATACATCTTGGCCCGTTGCGCCATGGCAGACCGGAACCTTTGAAACGGGTCGCGTAAAAGCGCGTAGCTTTCATAGATTTCAAGCTTTCCGAACGCTTCAGGGTCCAGTTCGCGTAGCAAGGATAGCGGCAAATGCCGAAAGTCGATATCACCCAGTTTCGGGTGATGCTCCACGGTTTTCAGGAACCGGCTGTCGGCATCGTGAAAGGGTAAAACGGCGGCGCGCACCGAGGTTCCCGCGCATTTGGGGACATGGATGAAAACAAAACGATGCCGGTCAGACAAAATCATAAATCGAAACCATAAACACGAAACAGAACTTACATAACGTTATGTGGAAAGAGCCCGCAAAAGACCAGATGCGGAAAGCAAAGACGGGGCGCAATTTCCTGCGCCCCGCCCCGATTTCATTCGTTTTGCCTGTGCTTGCACACACTGGCGTCAGGCGATCATGGTGTCGTCCAGAACCGTCGTATCGACAAACTGAACCTCATCATCGATCGCAAAGGCGCTGATCTCGCCATCCACGTCACGGCCCCACGGAGAGCCCAGCGACCAACCCCATTGGCCGCCACCGGTGAAGTCGAAGTCCACCCCGGTTTCGTCGATGACAACCTGATCATCAACGATCACCTGCAGCCGATCCGCATTCTGGTCAACCAGAACGGTGATCGTGTGCGTTTCGGTGTCGTTCAGGCCGAGATCATATGCCTTGAACCCCTTGTGGAACTTGGCATCGTTGTTGGCGACATTCACAACCAGCCCGTCGCCGACGACGGACAGGCCGAATTTCGTGTGGTTCCAGACAAGACGCTGCCCGCTGCCATCTGCTTCGTCCCGGGTATACTCGACCGTAAAGGCGATCTGCTCGGAATCTTCGAACTCTTCAAGGCGACCGAAGCTTACGTAATCGTCCTTGCCGTCGAATTGTATCACCGACCCGGAGCCGGTATTCGCGACGGTCGCATCCCCTTTCAGCTGAATCTCGTCGTTGCCGAGCAATGATGCGATATCCAGAACGAAATCATCAAAGACCATCCCTGCGGTTGCTCCACCGGCCGGCTGGGTTGTCCCACTGTCTGGCTGGGTTGTCCCACTGTCTGGCTGGGTTGTCCCACTGTCTGGCTGGGTTGTCCCGCTGTCCGGCTGGGTTGCCCCGCTGTCTGGCTGGGTTGCCCCGCTATCCGGCTGGGTTGCCCCGCTATCCGGCTGGGTCGTCCCACTGTCTGGCTGGGCTGTCCCGCTGTCTGGCTGGGTTGTCCCGCTGTCCGGCTGGGTTGCCCCGCTGTCTGGCTGGGTTGCCCCGCTATCCGGCTGGGTTGCCCCGCTATCCGGCTGGGTTGCCCCGCTATCAGGCTGGGTTGTCCCACCGCTCGGCTGGGTGTTCGAGTTGCTCCCTCCGGTAGAAACAGACCCTACCCATTGGTCGTAGGAGAACGGGAACTGCTGTGCCAAATCGGAACCCGCATTCAGGGTATCGATGATGCTGCCCGGTTTAACGCCAAACTGGTTGTACCCGTCTTTCGCACCAATCGCGTAATAGTTGAATACATCGTCATAGTTTTGGGGTTTGACCAGAGCATTATCTACTACGTTCCAGTCCGACTGCCCGCTATATCCGGATATGGCGGACACGACGTTCTGCTGGATCGTGACATCCTGCGAACCGGCGGACACGAAAATCTTTGGAACCGACACGCCACCGGTCAAAGCGCCGGGTACCGCCAGCACGGTGTTGTTCGCGATCGTCAGATCCTTTGCACCGGCCACCGAGATGCCATGCGTATGTGCATTGTAGATCATGTTATCTTCGATCAGCACATTCGTGTAGAACATAGCCGGATCACCGGGATCCGAATGGCCGCTTCCCATAAAGATCGACTGGGCCCAATCCCCGGATCCCATGTCGATGACGTTGTTGCGGATCGTGATGTCACTGCTGGGGCCCAACAGCTTGGAAAACTGAATGAAGTCGCCGTGGTCCCCGGAGTTCAGCGAACGCTCAAAATCATGGATGTAGTTACCTTCAATGACAACGCCCTGAACACCGTCAACATACATACCGTCCGAGCGGATCGAATGTATGTCATTGCCCGTGACTGCCACATTGCTGCTGGACCCGATATTCATCCCCTTGAGCCAGTCGAAAAACTCGTTGTTCGAAATGGTCACGTCAGAGCTGGTGCGGACCAGCAGGCCCATGCCCCATCCATAGCCATCATCCGTCGCCGAAACGCCCGAGGCCCAGTCGCCCGAGAACGTAGAGTTGTCGATGGTGATGTTCGAGCTGTTGTGAATCTGGAAGGGCTTGTAGCTTTTGGCCTCACCTCCAAAAGTATAGTCGAAGTTCATATCCTCGAACGTGATATTCGACGCGCCGTTCAGATACATCGACGAGATTGTGGCCGGCGCGTTCGCGTCCGCCGATTTGATCGTGACGGTTGACGCGTATTTGGCCCCGAGATTCAACGCGCCGTAATCGCCTGCTGCAAGGAGGATGGTTTCGCCCCCCGTTGCCTGCGACAGAGCCTGGTTCAGCTCGGCCGCGGAAGTTACTGTGATGGTCGTCATCTTACACCTGTGTTTCCAAACGCGCTTACCCAAAGCGCAGAAGATCCCGCTCACCCAGGACGGATGGAACAGCCGCACAAGGGCGACAGATTGGCCGGAATATGGCTATGTTTGGAAACTGTTGCCTGTATTGGGACAATTATGCCCCATTGCCTTCATTTCCGAGTGAACTCGATACTCGATACCGGGAATTGTTCCATTTCCCTTAGCGGTCGCCCGAGGGTTTGCCCAATTGATTCCCTCATCGCAACAATGGACACCAAATCGCCATAATTCAGGCGTGTCCTCGCGTATTTGCGTCAGGCATCGGCAATGAGTTGCTCGGTTCCGCTACGTCACCTTTTCGGAAGGCCCCGCTGCTTGCGCCATGTGGTCTCAGACCGATACAAATAAGGGGTTTCGACGGGATGAGGCAGGATCGCGGGATGCATATCGGGGATTCTCGCATCGCTCCTGCCGGATCGCCGGGCACCGGCAGGGCACAAGCTGTGGGCTGAAAATGGCTCCGCCTGGGGGGCAATCCCGCAGCGCTCTGCCAGAAAGCCCGGAAACCGCGGGATTCGACCAATCCCAGAACCCGGTCTCATTTGTTTCCCTGCCCACGACAGTAAGTGCGATTTTCCCGCTCATACAGACCACAAAACCGGCGCTTTAGTCCCGAAGTCGGCAAATCGGGTTCATTCACCAAAAAAATTGCAACAATGCCACAGTCCGGGTGTATAAATTACCAAAGTTGTTTCCCCTGACTGGTTGTACAGGGCCGCGTATGAGTTTTAGAGTTACCCGACCGAATGAGATAATCTAATCATGATCGATATTGAGGCACGCCACGAAGTCGAGGGTGGCAGCAATCGCAACTTTGGGTTTGTTTTCGCAGCCGTCTTCACCATCATTGGTCTCTGGCCGCTGATTCATGGCGGGGGGCTGCGGTATTGGGCGCTGGCGATCGCAGCCGCGTTTGTGCTGATCACCCTGCTGCGCCCATCTCTGCTGTCCGGACCAAACCGGCTGTGGACAAAGTTCGGCCTGCTTCTGGGCGCGATTGTTGCCCCCATCGTCATGGCTTTGGTCTATTTCCTGACCGTGACGCCAACCGGGCTGATCATGCGGGCTTTGGGCAAAGATCTTTTAAGGCAAAAGCTGAACAAAGATGCGAACACATATTGGATCGAGCGCACGGAAAATGTGGGCCCGATGAAAAATCAATTTTAGGAGTATCAGATGTCGTTTCTGGTAGAGATGTGGCAATTTCTCAAAATCCGAAAGAAATTCTGGCTGCTTCCGATCCTCATCATGATGGTGATTTTCGGCGGGCTGATCGTGCTCAGCCAGGGATCGGCCATCGCCCCGTTCATCTATACTCTGTTCTAGGTTCGAACCGTGACCGCAATTCTGGGAATCTCCGCGTTCTATCACGACAGCGCCGCGGCCATTGTTGTCGATGGCAACTTGGTTGCCGCCGCTCAGGAAGAACGTTTTACGCGCAAGAAGCATGATGCGGGCTATCCGTTTCATGCAATTGAATACGTTCTGGCCGAGGCCGGGCTTAAAATTGGCGATGTCGATCACATCGCCTTTTACGACAAGCCGTTCCTGAAGTTCGAGCGTCTGCTGGAAACATATGTCTCTTACGCTCCGCGCGGGCTGAAATCCTTTCGGATGGCGATGCCGGTCTGGCTGCGCGAGAAGCTATTTCAGAAAGACCTGCTGGCCCGCGAACTGCGCCGCCACGACCCCGAGTTCCGGCCCGGCGACCGGTTGATGTTCAGCGAGCATCATTTCAGCCACGCCGCCAGCGCGTTCTTTCCCTCGCCTTTTGAAGAGGCGGTAGTGCTGACGCTGGATGGTGTCGGCGAATGGGCGACGACGACCCTGGCCATCGGGCGCGGGCGAGAGCTGAAGATCGAAAAGGAAATCCATTTCCCGCATTCGATCGGCCTGCTCTATTCCGCGTTCACCTATTACACGGGCTTCAAGGTCAACAGCGGCGAATACAAGGTCATGGGGCTGGCTCCTTACGGTACGCCCCGCTTCAAGGATGTCATCCTCGAGAACCTGGTCGACCTGAAAGAAGACGGGTCCTTCAGGCTGGACATGCAGTATTTCAACTATGCCGTTGGTCTGACCATGACCAACCAAAAGTTCGCGGACCTGTTTGGCGAGCCTGTGCGCCAACCGGAAAAGGACCCGCTGACCCAGTTCCACATGGACATCGCGGCCTCGGTTCAGGCTGTCACCGAAGAGATCGTTCTGCGGCTGGCCCGCTCGGCCGCGCAGGAATATGGCATCGACAATCTGTGCATGGCCGGTGGAGTGGCGCTGAATTGTGTCGCCAACGGTCATATCCTGCGCGACGGCGCGTTCAAGGATATCTGGGTGCAGCCTGCCGCTGGGGATGCCGGCGGTGCGGTCGGGACCGCTTTGGCCGCCTGGCACACGGAGCTGCAAAACGAGCGTCAAAGCGACAGCGCCTCGGACAAGATGAAAGGATCCTATCTGGGTCCGGAGTTTGCGCAGGATGACATTGAACAGCGCCTGACCGCCATCGGTGCAAAATACGAGACATTCGAAACCGACGCCATGATCGCCGAGGCGGCAGCTGCGCTGGTCGACGGCAAGGCGCTTGGCTGGTTCCAGGGCCGGATGGAGTTCGGACCCCGTGCACTTGGGGGCCGGTCGATCATCGGCGATCCGCGGTCCCCGTCAATGCAAAAGACGCTGAACCTCAAGGTGAAATACCGCGAAAGCTTCCGCCCCTTCGCCCCGTCGGTTCTGCGCGAAGATGTAAACGACTGGTTCGAGTTGGATTATGACAGCCCATATATGCTGTTGGTCGCGGATGTGCAGGAAAAACTGCGCCGCGCGATGACGTCCGAGGAAACGCAGCTTTTCGGGATCGACAAGCTGAACGTTGTACGCTCGGACATTCCGGCGGTGACGCATGTCGACTATTCCGCCCGCGTGCAAACCGTGCATGCCGAAACCAACCCGCTGTATCACGCGCTGATTTCTGAATTCAAACAGCGCACCGGGTGCCCGGTTCTGGTCAACACCTCCTTCAACGTCCGGGGAGAGCCGATCGTGTGTACACCCGAAGACGCGTTCCGCTGTTTCATGGGCACGGATCTGGACATGCTGATTGTTGGCCGCTGCGTTCTGCGGAAGCCCGATCAGGATGAGGCGCTGAAACAGGACTACAAAGAAGCGTTTGAGCTTGACTAGCGCAGGCATCTCTCATCGCGTTTGTCCCGGCGCGTTCAACATGTGTCCACCTGATTTCGATGCATGAGACAGAAATGATGCTCGCCCGATCCAAATTCGACTACCGGAAACTGCTCGGGGTTCTCCTGGTGGCTGCGGGTGTGGGTGTCAACAAATGGTCGGTGCAGGCCTTGGTCGCCTCGGACGGGCAGATCGACTCCGAGTTGATCATCTACGCGATCATCGGGATTCAGATTCTGCTGGGAACTGCGGGGCTGTCTTTTCTGAACCTCGGGCGGCAGCGCCTGTGGCTGGGTCTGATCCTGCTTAGCTTTGTTCTTTACACTTGGGCGGCAACGCGCCAGCCCACCGAAAGCTTTGAGCATTTCTTTCTGGTCTATCTGCCCCAGAGCTTCTACCTCAACGTCCTGCTCAGCATAGCGGCGCTGCTGGTATATGTGTTCATAACCCGGACTAACCGACGCCGGGACATTGCCCAGAATGTTGCCCTGAGCGTTGCGACATTTGGATTTGTCGCCCTGCTAATCGAGCTGCCCGCCCTGACGGGCTTCATCGACTACCGGCAGGTCTTTATCCCCAAAGGGGTCGGTCTAACCGGCCCTCACAACCGGATCTATGAGCCGGGCGGTTTTTTCCACCGCCCCGCAAACGACCAGTACAGCGAAGTTCGACCGGGGGATTCCGTGCTGACGCTAGGGGCGCAGACGAACCGCCTGTACGAGGCGGATTACACCTATGATCAGAACGGTTTTCGCAACAGCACCCCAATCGCAAACCCCGATCTGCTGCTTGTCGGCGACAGCTTCATCGAAGGGTATAAAGTCGGCCAGGATGCAACCGTCACCGAGCAGATCATGGCTAGCTCGGATTATACGGCCATAAGCCTCGCTCAAAGCGACTACTCGCTTTATCACGGGCTGAGCGCGATGCTGCACTATCTGGAGGATTATTCGCCCAGGGTCGTGGTCTGGTTTCTGTTCGAAGGCAACGATCTGCCCTACTTCCCGATCAGCCATGACAAGTTTGTGTCCCGCAGTGCGGCCGCTGCCAAACCGGCCCGGTTCAGCGAGCGGTCGTTCTTTGGCAGCCTGTCGTCCAGTCTGGCCTCATGGAGCTCGCTGGCGGCCCGCAACCTGCAACAGGACAATTATGCGCGGACCCGGTCTGGCAATTTTCCGGATGCGGCGTGGTCTGATGAAACGGCGATGTATTTCGACTATGGCCCGCCTGAACGGGCCGAAGCGCGCCTGCCCTATCTGAAGGACCTGTTGGCGCAGGGGGATGCCCTGGTTCGGGAAAATGGCGGCACACTTCTGGTCGCGCATATTCCGATTAAAATAGATGTCTACCGCGACCTGCTGGCCTTTCCGGAGGACAGCATCGTGCAGGATTGGGTGCCTTTGGAACTGGCGACCACGCTTCAGACATGGGCAGATGAGAACGGCGTAAACTACATGGATTTGACGCCCGCCCTGCAGCAAGCCGCCGCAGACGGGACATTGGTCTACTTTCTGGACGATGAACATTGGACCCCCGAGGGGCATCAGGTCGTTGCGCGGACGGTCCTTGATCACCTGACGACGAAAGGCTGGTTGGATTAGAGTGCTGGTATGAAAATTCTTTCCTTCAAATCCGGGCATGATGGGGCGGTTGCAGGCGTCGACGCGCCAAATCAGCACCTGATGTTTTCCTATGAAGCCGAGAAAGACAGCCTGCCCCGAAACTCGCCCATCGACCCGAATACGCTGCTCGACGCCGGGCTATGGTTCAACGAACTGCCTGACGTTCTGGCACTGAGCGGCTGGTCGACACCGGGCGAAAGCCACACGGTCATATCCGGGGCCGGAAGTTTCGGTATCGACGAAAGCGCGGCCATCGTCGGGACAAAGAACTTCTTTGGCAAACGGCTGGATTATTATTCGTCCTCGCACGAACGCTCGCTTATCTGGGCGGCCTATGCGATGTCGCCCTTCGAACAGGGCGAGCCTTGTTATGTGCTGGTCTGGGAAGATGAGCTGGGCGATTTCTATGAAATCGACCGCGATCTGAAGATACATCACAAGGGGAGGGTACTGGCCGCGCCCGGACGCCGGTTTTCGTTTCTCTACGCGCTTGCGGACCCCACTTTTTCGGGGGGTCGTGAAACGCCGGGAAAGGACTTTTCCAGTAAGCTGCAATCCGCCAGCGCCCATGGGGATGCCAGCGCCAATGATGGCGACGCACAGGGCTTGATTGACGCGCTTTTAAACAACGGCGCGAATTCCGGCGTCCTGAACAAGGATACGTTCAGGGATTCTCCCTACCACAACATCGGCGTCACCTCTCCAAGGTTCCACAACCTTGCGGCCAGATATTCCGATGCGGTCTTTTCCCGCTTCCATGACTTCGCCAAGGCCAACCTGACCAAGCGCTACCCGCTGCTGATTTCCGGGGAATGCGGGCTGAACTATCGCTGGAACACGCGCTGGCGGGACAGCGGCCTGTTCCGCGATGTCTTCATCCCCCCGTGTACCAATGATTCAGGCTGTGCAATCGGCACGGCGGTTGATGCCATGCGCCATTTCACGGGGCGGGCCAAGCTGGACTGGACAGTATATGCCGGCCAGCCCTTCAACGACGACCGGGTCGAGATGGAAGGCGTCACCAGCCGCGAATTGAACTTAAGCGAGGTTGCCGCCGCGCTGCAGGACGGAATGGTCATCGGCTGGGTCATGGGGAATTGCGAAATCGGCCCGCGGGCGCTGGGGAACCGATCAATTCTCGCGGCGCCTTTTTCCACCGAGACACGCGACCGGGTGAACAGGATCAAAGGTCGCGCGGGCCTCGCGCCGGTGTCCCCCGTTTGCCTTGAGGACGATGTGTCGAAACATTTCGATTGGTCTGGCCCCTCGCCGCACATGCTGCATTTTCAACAGGTGACCGACCCGAGGCTCCAGGCCATAAGCCACGTGGACGGGTCAGCCCGGGTGCAGACCGTGACAAAAGACCAGAATGCGATGCTGTATGACCTGCTGACCGAGTTCAAGGCGGTCAGCGGCGTCGGCGTCCTGTGCAACACGTCGCTGAACTTCAAACGCTCGGGCTTCATCAACAAAACGAGTGATCTGTACAAATTCGCGCGCTCTGTCGGGCTTGACGGTTTCGTTGCCGGCAGGTCGTTCTATCGGTTTTAAAAGGCGCTCGCGGGCTGGTGAAGGTGCCGTCATAGACAAGGCTTTTGCATGTCCGTAGTGTTTTCCCTGCCGCCAATGTTATGAAGAGCAACCGCCCATGCGACGCACATACATCTCTGTTGGCATCCTGTTTTGCTCCATTCTTCTGTTGATGGCCCCGGCAACGTCAGTGCGTGCAGCCCCGGCCTGCAGCGGGGTGAAAGCCGCATCAGCACCCCAGGACGGTCAGACCATCCATGACGCGCAGGGGCTTTCACAGGCGCTCAGCACGGCCAGCGGCGGCGAAACCATCCTGCTGGCTGGCGGAAATTATGGCGCTTTGCGCATCCGAGACGCCTTCAAAACCCCTGTCGTGATCCGGTCCGCAGACCCCAGCTCACCCGCCTGCTTTACAGAGCTGCGCCTGAAAGGCGCTGGCAATCTTGCACTGGATGGGCTGGTGTTCGACTATGCCTACAAGTCTGGTGACAAACACCGCAGCAACTTCTTCAGCATTGGCAACAGCCACAACATCACCATCACCAATTCCACGTTCGATGGGGATCACAACGCGGGCATCGGGCATGGCCGCGGCCTGTTGATCACGGACAGTTCCAAAGTCACCATTTCAAACAGCACCTTTCGAAAGTGGTGGAAGGCGCTGACCGGAATTCACTCGACGTACCTGACGCTCAGCCGAAACCAGTTTTATGACATCCGGGCCGATGGAATGGCCTTTAGCGGAATGGATGACCTGGTGATCGAATATAACCGGTTCCACACGTTCCGCGGCGGCAACAGCCGCGACCACCGGGACATGATCCAGCTTATGCGGACCTCGAACCGGGGCAGTTCGAACATCGTGATCCGGGACAATATCTTCGACATAGGGGCAGGAGATTTCACTCAGACGATTTTCATGGGCAAAAGCGGGAAGGATACGAATGACCCTCTGTTGCGTCACAAGAATGTCCTGATCGAAAACAACGTGATCTACAACGCGCATCTGCATGGCATTTCGGTTCACGGGGCAGACAATCTTTCGATCCGCAAGAACTCGATCCTCCGGGTGCGTCAGCCGAATGACGGCAAGGTCACGATCCCCCGGATCAATGTCTCATCCTCGACCTATGTCGTGATCGAGCAAAACGTTGTCAGCGCGATCAACGGGTATCAGAACCAAAAAGACTGGGCGGTGCTCAACAACGCCATCGTTCAGGACCAGTCCCCGGCAAGACCCGGCTACTATGACCGAGAATTCATCTACTATGCGACCGGTGCCGCCAATGGCTTTCACGAATACGGGGTGCGCCCCGGCAGCGAGGTCGATCGTCTGAATGCCGGTTCCACACTTGTCAAAAACTACCCGACGCGGCGTTGAGATGTTCTGAGTGCCTATGATGACCTTTAGAAACCAAAGCTTTGAAAGCTTGCCCCGCCCTGTTCCCAATCACCAACCCGCAGCCTTGCCATGATCTCGGACCTTAAAGACAAAGGCCTGTTTTTCAGGTTCCTCGGCATCAGCGCCCTGGGCACCATCGCGGATTACCTGCTGGCGCTGCTGCTGGCTGTGGTTCTGCTTGCGCCGCCTGTCCTTGCATCGACCTGCGGCTTTGTCCTCGGCTCGGTCATCAATTATTGCGGGCACAATATCTTTAGCTACGAACATA
Source organism: Ruegeria sp. F5 (assembly GCF_056533845.1). Taxonomy (NCBI): domain Bacteria; kingdom Pseudomonadati; phylum Pseudomonadota; class Alphaproteobacteria; order Rhodobacterales; family Roseobacteraceae; genus Ruegeria; species Ruegeria sp. F5. Next base: position 95,614 of record NZ_JBQFOU010000015.1, read on the forward strand.
CCAGCCAAAACACGATCTCGGTCCGGGGATACGTGAAGTACTTTATGGCAGTGGTCTCCTCGCTGGTCGTGCGGCTCGCCGTGGTCGCGGGGCTGGGCTATGTCACCGCCCTGCCGTTTTGGTTCATCCTGCTGGTGGCGATTGGCGCGTCCTTTGCCGTCAACTATGTGATCTCAACCCTCTGGGTGTTCCGCAAGCCGGGCTAGGTCCGGCTCGGCCCTGCGCGCCCGGTAAAGAACAAAGACCGCTGCGATCAGGCCAAACCCGGCCAGAAGCGCGCCGACCCATTCGCTCCAATGCCGTGGAAGGGTGATCCTGACATCCGCGTCTGTCGGGGCGAATGTGACGAAGCCGGTTTCCGGGTCCGGGGAGAGTGTCAGCGGGCTTCCATCTGTGGTCTCGGCCTCCAGATGTGACCAATACATCAGCGCGACGCGCAGCGGCGTTTCCGGTTGCCAGGGGTCTGCAACGCGAACGATCCACTGGCGCGGGGCCTCGTGCACAGGCTGGATGAAACCGGACCCTGACGCTTCGATTTCTGCCGCAAGCTCCAGCATATGCCGCGACAATCGCCAGATCGGCTGCCCTTCGGCTTTGACGTTTTCGGCAAGCGGGTCGAACACCGGTGGCGGCAGATATTCCGGCGCGCCAATCATCGCAACCGGTTGCCCGCGCGCCGCAATGCCTTTGGTAATGCGGTCCGGCAGCAGCATCCCCACAGCAAGGAAGGAAATCACGAGCCCTCCAATCCCGACCCAGGCAATCCGGCGCGAGCGCCGGTCCTGGGCGAAGGCCGTGCTGAGCGCGCCAATCGAAAGGGCAAGCGCCAGATCGGAAATCACCGTCAGCCGGTAGGGGAACTGGACCTTGGCGATAATCCAGTTCTCCCACAGAACCTGCGAGAGTGAACTGTTGAGCATAAGGACAAGAATTGCAGGCACCAGCGCCCAGATGATCAGGTTTCTTCTGGTTTCTCCCTGCGTCATCACGACGACCAGCCCGGCCACGGCGGCGGCGGTCAACTGGCATATCAAAAGGGCAAGCTTGTACATGCTATTGGGCAGGACATCCGCCCCGATCAGGTACCAGCTTTCTGGAATGAGCTCCTTTGTATAAAGGCCTTCGGGCGACACGTCCCCAAGCAATATAATGGCGGGCAGCCAATAGAATGCAGACAAAGCGATCCCCATAATTCCCAGCCCGGCCAACAGGACAAGGGCCCGCACAAAGCGGGTGCGATGGATCAAAATCCACGTGGCCACAACAACGGCCATAACGTGAACGACCAGAAGCAGGGTCGGAAGATGGCTGAGGCCCAGCCCCGCAAGACCAACCGGCAAGGACCAGACCGGGCGGTGGTCACGCAGGGCCACAAGCACCCCATGCGCGACAAGGGGCACGAAAACATAGGCCGCAAACTCGCCCGCCGCCTGACGGACCATCCAGTCGATGCCCACATGATAGGGGGCCAGCGCCCACACGAAAGTCGCCACCAATGCAGGCTTTGGGGGCAGAAACTGCCGGCCAAAGATCCAGAACGTCACACCGGACAGCCAGCACAGGAAGCCGCCGGACAGCCCAAACAGCACCTGCGGGCTGCAATCTGGGCAGAGCCACTGGGCCGGGCCAGCCGCGACATAAAACGGAAGCGGCGCGTAAAAGAAAAAGTCGAACCCCCCGACCCCATCCCAAAGGGCGGGCAGAAACCGGGGGTAAACCGTGCCGCCGCTCAGCGCGTCTGCAAAGGCCACCGTCCAGCTCATGTTGAAGCCATAGGAATGCCCCATCGGCGTACCAATCACCGCGAAGACCAACAGGCTGACAGCCAAGGCCGCCAGCGCAGTGAGCCCGATCCAGACATTGCTGCGCACTGACTTGTTTCTCCCTGCTCGGCTGGAACTGAGCCTCAATTCTTCTCGGATCTCGGGCGTTACCGCGCCAGAACCGGTTGGGCTAAGAGTATCACTGAAATACAAAAAATTCCCGGCTCTTCGCCGAATTCTTTGAACCCGCCGCCAAACCATGATCATTTATTGCCAAAGATCTGAAGCAAGACATTTGCCATGGTGCAGCTGAACATGAACATACCCACCCCCCAGTCGCGGGCAGCCGCAGCCGCCAACCCGGCGACGCCGACGCTGAGCCTCGTCATTCCCATGTTCAACGAGGAAGATGCCCTGCCCGCCCTATTCCAGCGCCTTGGGGAGGCAATGGAGGAAATGGGCGAAAGCTATGAAATCATCTGCGTCAATGACGGCAGCACAGACGGCACCGCCCGAGTGCTGGCCGAGGCGCATGACCGCGACGGCCGGATCAAAGTGCTGAACTTCTCGCGCAATTTCGGGAAAGAGGTCGCGCTGACGGCCGGGCTGGATGCCACCTCGGGCGCGGCTGTTGTTCCGATTGACGCCGACCTGCAGGACCCGCCCGAACTGATCGCAGAGTTTCTGGAAAAGTGGCGCGAAGGGTATGACGTGGTTTATGGTGTCCGGCGCAATCGCGACACCGATACCGCTCTGAAACGTTGGTCAGCAGCGAAATTCTATCAGACAATCAACCGGTTATCTGGCGTGAGTATCCCCGCCAATACCGGGGATTTCCGCCTGATGGACAGGCGCGTCGTTGGCGAGGTCGGCCGGTTGCGGGAGCGTAACCGTTTCATGAAAGGGCTTTTCGCCTGGGTCGGGTTCAGTCACGCCGAGGTCTATTACGACCGGCCCGAGCGCATCGCCGGGAAAACCAAGTTCAACTACTGGCGGCTGTGGAACTTTGCGCTGGACGGGATCACGGGCTTCAGCACGGTGCCGCTGCGGATCGCCGGTTATATCGGAATGCTCACCGCCATCGGGGCGATCTTTTACGGCATCTTTCTGATCGTGCGGACATTGATCTATGGCATCGACGTTCCGGGCTATGCCTCGCTTATGGTCGCGGTTTTGCTGATCGGCGGCCTGCAACTCATCGTGTTGGGTGTGATCGGGGAATATCTTGGACGCCTTTATGAGGAGTCGCGAAAACGCCCGCTGTATATCGTGGAAAGCACCCTGGGCCTGACGCAGGACAAATAGGCCTTTTGAAGGATTCCCGGCAGAAGGCGCGGTTTTATTTCAATCGGTTGTTTTCAAGCACATTGTTCACGATCTGAACTCTACCCGCTCACCCCGATTCACTGGCGCCGATAGACGAGAACCCGTCCGTCCCCAAGCGTGCCGGCAAAGGCGCGTACGAATTCCAACTGCCCTTCGACATCTGTTTCGAGCCTTGGAATGACGCGGAACATCCGGTTTGGGAACAAAACCACCAGCGTCGCGGGGCCGGGTTGGGCCATTGCTTGGGCGTAAGCATCCGCATCACCGATGGTTGTCCAATCCGCATCGAAATGGCTTTCGAAAACCGGACCGCCGGGGTTGATGGCGTAAACCCGTTCGGACGGGCCACGCGTTTCTTCCACAAAAGCGAAGGCCCCGGCCAGATCCTGTTTCGGGGCATCATAGTTGCGCTGTACCAGAAACAGGGACACGACAATCATCGCCAGAACACCCACGGCAAACAGCACCCGCCCAAGCTGAGGCCGCCTGAACAACCGCGCCACCAGACCGGCCCCGTATCCGCAGCCGACAACGATCAGAACGATCACCGGGCCAATATCGACAAAGAAGAACCGCGGCCAGATCCGCATATCCAGCGACATGAGGATGGCCAGCGTCACAGCGATATGCATGGCAATGGCGACAGAAAACAACGGCTGCGCCGAATGCGTCCCTATTGCGCCAAAGACAAGGGTTGCCAGCCCGGCAATGGCCACGATCAGCGTCAGAGAACCAGTGTTTCCGATTGTGGTTCGCAGCCCCTCGACCATGGTCCAGACCGGGTTTTGGTACACCTGCATCTTGTCGACGGCGGATGTCGCTGAAATCTCGCCCATAGTGTCCAGAAGACTGGGCAAAATCGGCAGATAGACCAGGAAGGTCAGACCCAGCGCAATGGCAACGCCGATCAGCGGCTGCAACACCCAGTCGCGGCTCAAGGCATCCCGGCCAAACCCGGTCACCAGCGAGATCAGCCAGACAAGCCCCAACGCAACAAAGAAAAACGCGCCGGTCAGATGGGTGAAAACAGCAGCGGCGGCGGTCAGGCCAAAGGCTACCCAGGTTCCCATCGTCGGGCGGCGCATACCCCGCAGAAAAAGGATGAGGCCAAGCACGCTCCAGAAAGCAAGCTCGGTATATCCACGCGCGTTCTGCGAAAACCAGACCTGATGGTAGGACAGCGCCACAAGCAGGGCCGAGACATGCGCGATCCTGGTGCTGGCTACCTCTTTCGCCAGCCACCAGATCGCAGCGACAGTGCCGACGCCGAACAAGACCGCCGGAAAACGATAGGCCCAGGCTTCTTCCCCGAAAATCTGCGAGAACAGCTTGGCCTTCATGCTGAAGAAGTAATGATGGTTCATCGAGTATTCGCGCATCATGTCGCCCCAGGGCAGGCGAACATGTGTGTCGACGGTCCAGATCTCATCATACCAAAGCGGTGTGTTCAGCCCCGCAGTCCTCAGCACCGCAGCCAACAGCAGAATGAACAGAAGAATTGCCAGATCATTGCGGCCAATCGCGGGGGATGGCGGGGTCATGTCAGATTCTCCGATCACACTCGCATCTCCGGGCACCAAACCAATCCTGACCTTGCGCGGGCCGGACACAGCCGCTCGCTGAAACCTGCCCGATTATCCCAGTTCCCAGGCCCTGCGTCGAAACGAATGTACCGGCGCTGGCGCATTTTGATGTGAACTGTCTCTGGATTACAGACATTTTCAATACCGGACCCGGGTTGTTGAAGGGTGGGCCCTCTTTATTTCAGCAAACCATCCAGATAAGCCCCATATTCGTTCTTCGCGAACATCTCGGCCCGCTGGCGCAATTGTTGCTCGTTGATCCAGCCCAGTTGCCACGCGATCTCTTCCGGGCAGCCGGTTTGCAATCCCTGGCGCTCTTCCAGCGTCCGCACGAAATTGCCCGCATCCAGCAGGCTGGCATGGGTGCCGGTGTCCAACCAGGCATAGCCGCGCCCCATGGTTTCGACCCTAAGCTGGCCTTCTTCCAGATACATCTGCAGCAGATCGGTGATTTCCAACTCGCCCCGAGGGGATGGTTTGACTTGTCTGGCGCGCTCTGGCGCGGTGCCGTCCAGGAAATACAGGCCCGTCACCGCATAGTTCGAAGGTGGCTCAGCCGGTTTTTCGATGATCTCTTTCGCACGCCCATCCGCATCAAAGGCGACCACGCCATAGCGTTGGGGATCGGCCACGTGATAGCCGAACACTGTTCCGCCTTCGACATGCTTGTCCGCTGCGGCCAGCAGTTTTGGCAGACCGTGACCAAAAAAGATGTTGTCTCCCAGAACCAGCGCTGCGGGTGCACCCGCCAGAAACTCTTCGGCCAGAATAAAGGCCTGCGCCAGACCATCAGGGCTGGGCTGCACCACATAGGTCAAGCTGACCCCCCACTGGCTGCCATCCCCCAACGTGCGCTTGAACTGGTCCTGATCCTGCGGCGTGGTGATCACGCATATTTCGCGAATACCGGCCAGCATCAGCACCGACAGCGGGTAGTAGATCATCGGCTTGTCATAGAGCGGCAGTAGTTGCTTCGACACGGCCATCGTGATCGGATAGAGGCGGGTGCCCGATCCGCCCGCAAGTATGATGCCTTTGCGTGTCGTCATGATGCGCTTTCCAACTCTTTCAGAATATCACTTAAACCCTGCCGCCAGTCAGGACGGCTAATGCCAAAAGTTGTTTCCAGTGAGGAGCAATCAAGGCGGGAATTCAACGGTCGTAGCGCAGGGGTCGGATAATCGCTGGACGGGATATCCGTCACCTCGCATTCAGTCTCTAATTGGGAAAAAATCGCACGCGCAAACCAGGCCCAGCTAACATCCGGCGCGCCCGCAAAGTGGTAGATGCCGGTCTTATCCGCATCCTCGGCCAGTTGGCGGGCCATGGACAGGCAGGCCGCCGCGATATCCCGCGCGGGGGTCGGGCCGCCGATCTGATCCGCCACGATAGATAGCTGGTCCCGTTCGCCCCCCAGCCGCCGCATCGTCTTGACGAAGTTGTTGCCATGGGCGGACACCACCCACGAGGTCCGCAGGATGCTATAGGTGCCGCCCGCCTGCGCGATCCCCTGCTCTCCGACCAGTTTCGAGCGGCCATAGGCCCCCAGCGGTCCGGTCGGGTCGGTGGGTTGCCAAGGGGCCTCGCCCGATCCGTCAAACACGTAATCCGTCGAAATAGAGACGAAAGGGATGCCCAAGGCGGCGCATTCCCGAGCCATCGCGGCGGGTGCCTCCCCGTTGATGACGGTCGCCAGCGCCTCTTCTGCCTCGGCCCGGTCCACGGCGGTGTAGGCAGCGGCGTTGATCACGGCTTTTGGCGTTGCCGCGCGGATGGCTGCTGCGCAGGTGTCCGGTTGCCCCAGATCCGCCTGCGCCCGGTCCAGACAGGTCACATAGGCTAAAGCCGCCAGTTCCCGCGCCACCTGCCCGGTTTTGCCAAAGACGAGGACGGTCATGCCGTCACGCCCAACCGCTTGCCGACGCCCTCGCGATTTTGCAGCGCCCGCCACCAGCTTTCATTATCCAGATACCACTGAACGGTTTTCTCCAACCCTTCCTCGACCGTGACCGAGGGTCGCCAGCCCAGTTCGTCCCGGATGCGGGTCGGGTCGATGGCATAGCGCACATCATGGCCGGGGCGGTCGGTGACAAAGGTGATCAGATCGGCATAGGGCGTGGCCGCGGGGCGCAGGCGATCCAGAATACCGCACAACGTCTGCACCAATTGCAGGTTAGAGCGTTCATTCTCGCCCCCGATATTATAGCTGCGCCCAAGCTGGCCTTTTTGCACCACCAGCAGCAGCGCCTCGGCGTGATCTTCGACGTATAACCAGTCTCTAACATTGGAGCCATCGCCGTAAATCGGCAGTGGTTTGTCCGCCAGAGCATTCAGGATAATCACCGGGATCAGCTTTTCCGGGAAATGATAGGGCCCGTAATTGTTCGAACAATTCGTCAGCACCACCGGCAGGCCATAGGTTTCACCCCAGGCCCGCACCAGATGGTCGCTGGCCGCCTTGCTGGCCGAATAAGGTGAGCGGGGATCATAGGGCGTTTCTTCGGTGAACTGCCCGGTTGACCCCAGCGAGCCATAGACCTCATCGGTTGAAATATGATGGAACCGGAAACTATCGGGCCGACCCTGCCCTTCCCAATAAGAGCGCGCCGCCTCGAGCAGCGTATAGGTCCCGGTCACATTGGTTTCGATAAAGGCACCGGGCCCGTCGATTGACCGGTCCACATGGCTTTCCGCCGCCAGATGCATGATCGCGTCCGGACGATGATCGGCCAAGGCCCGATCCATGGCGGCGCGATCCCGAATATCAGCCTCTAAAAAGGCATAACTGGGGTGATCTGCCACCCCGGCCACGTTATCCAGGCAGGCCGCATAGGTCAGCGCATCCAGATTGACCACCTGATGCCCGTCCGCAATCGCCCGCCGCACTACGGCCGAGCCGATGAAACCGGCACCGCCTGTTACCAGAAGCTTCATGATGCATCCCCCCAGACAAACGGGCTGTCGAAATCGGCCAGTGCCGGTGCGATTTTATCCTTGTCGGACAATACAGGCTCGCCGGTCAGCCCCCAGTCAATGCCACAACTGTCCCAATGCACCGACCCGTCGCAATCGGGCGCGTAATAATCGGTGCATTTGTAGCAAATCTCGGTGTCGGGCACGCACGTGACAAAACCGTGCAGAAAGCCCTTGGGTACCAGAACCTGTTTTCCGTTCTCTGCGGTCAAATCGACGCCAACCCATTGCCCATACGTGGGAGAGCCCTTGCGGATATCGACCACCACATCGAACAACGCCCCCTGCCCGCAGCGCACCAGCTTGTCCTGCGCATGGGGCGGCGACTGGAAATGCATCCCGCGCAGGGTGCCAACACTGGCTGAAACCGAATGGTTATCCTGCACGAAATCCAGGGTAATCCCATGCGCGGCCAGAGTATTTCGGTTCCAGGATTCCGAGAAAAACCCGCGCTCATCACCGAACCGCTTTGGCGTCAGGATCAGGACGCCGGGTAAGGCGGTATCTTCAATCTGCATGTACTCAAAACCCGTGTTAACACAACATGTTCATAGCAACTGAATACCGGACTGTCATGAAGGGGATGCGAAGAGATGAGCCCCCTGTTGCTCCCAAAGATCAGCCCGCGCTTTGATCACGCAGGACAAGCGGAATGGCATCCGTTCCCGAATGTACATCGCCCCCTTTTCAGGTGCGTCAGGCTGTAACGCGCTTTGTGATCGCCGATACCAGATCACCCACATTCTGCAGGTTCGCGACTTCTCCGGTGCTGAACTCAAGCCCCGGGAACGCTTTCTCGATGGCGATCAGCAACTGGATGTTCGTCAGCGAATCCCAGTCCTCGATGTCTTCGGCGGTGGTTTCGGGGCTCAACGTGATCTCGTCATCCTCGAAAACGTCCTGAAAGACCGACGTTAAGCGCTGCCATACCTCAATCTCGGTCACGCAAAATCCTCCACTATATCTATGCTGACGGGAACCGGTTCGAACCCGGCAAGGGGGCGACCCCATGTTGTGGTGCCATCTTCCGCAACACCGTCCTTTTCAAAATTGAGATCGGCATAAAGGGTTTCGACCAAACCGTTCTTTGCCGTTGGCCGATAGATGCCCCTGACCTGCAAAACCCCGCGGCGGGCGGCTTCCTGCATCAGGTAATTCGCCATCGCAAATTCGGCGCCCCGTTTGAAGACGCGGCAGCTCATCAGCCAAAGGTCGAGCGTCAGCGTGTCACCGTCCACCGTTCCGGCGGCAACGCTGATAAGGCCATTGTCACCGAAGGTATCCTTCAACCTCATATAGGCGGTAAGGGCGGTGTCGCTGGAGGCGAGCGCCTCGACCTCGGACCGTGTCATCCGCTGGGTGGTCAGGTTGAACTGGTTGGTCTTGTTGATGAGCTGCGTAATCCGGTCCAGATGCTCGGGCTCGAACGGGCGGATCACGGCTTTCTGGTTCAGCGAACGCAGATAGCTGTCATAATCCACCGCGCTTTCCGCAAGCTCCGTGCGCGAGCGGTTGGCGGCATATTGTTCGGATTTCCTGCGGTCCTCGCTGGTGATCTCAATCGTCTCAAGCCAGCCTGACCGGCTGAGAAGATACGGGTATTCTGAAGGATCATCACCCAGTTCCAGCACGCGCACCTCGGGCAGGCTCTGCCGCACCAGGGCGCGTTCCGCCGGGTTGTCATCGACAAAGACGATCGCGTCGAGCCCGATGTTCAGCTCTTTCGCTATGGCGGCGATGCTGTCGGGCTTGGGCCCCCAGTTCGCCTTGAACGAAACGAAATCGGCGGATTTCAGCGCCATGTCATCCAGCGTGTCGAACGGCGCGCGCGCGTTGGCCTCTTCGTTTTTCGAGGCCACGGCAAGCAGGATGCCCCGCGCCTTGAGCTCCAGCAGGTAATTCTGAAACGCCAGGAATGCCTCGCCTTCGGCACTTCCTTGACCAACCTTTATGCCGTTCACCCCGTCATCCCCGACAACGCCGCCCCAAAGCGTATTGTCGAGATCAAGCACGATACATTTCGAGGTCTTACCGTAGATGGCCGCGATAATCCCAGCCGTGTCGCGCACCAGCGGGATCATGCAGTCGAACGAGACGGGCTGTTTGGCGTGATACCAGAAGCGGGGGTCGAACCAGTGCTGGACCCCATGGCGGGCAGACAGAAGTTCCACATCCAGTATATGGACAAATTTAGGGGCCTGTTCCGCCAAAAGCTGGTTGATCCGGCGCACGAAATTGGTGCGATCCCAGGGAAGGCGGCGGCTGAGATGGCCGGTCGAGGATGTCGGCGGCAGATGCAGGTTGCCGAGTATGATGTCAGCCCCGGTTTCCAGGTTGAACGTTGTACAGAGGCTGTTCAGCCACAGATCGACGAACCGGTTGGCCAGCATCGCCACATCCGCCTCGGTGTCGCCGACGGCAGGCCAGTCCGTGATATCGGACGGCCCAAGCAGCAGAACCGCGATCTGCGGCGCGAACCCGACCGTCGCACTTGCAGGGTCCAGAAGCTCGGCAACATGGGTGTTGAAATCCGGGCGGTGAATGCGGGTGCGCAGGCCAAAGCTGTCAAGCTCGGCGCGCAGAGGAAGTTCAAGGAAATCCGTCGTCGCGCCGCTCAGAAGCGCGACGCGCAATTCGTTGCGCCCGTCATCATCGGCGGCCCGGTCGATCTTGCGCCATTTGCGGCACAAAGAAAGGTAATCCTGGATGGATTCAGTTGCCCGCAGCGCGCCCAGAACCTGTGTCCGCGCCGTATCGCTGGCAACATCTGCGCCGGGATACGCATGCCCGGCCTTAACATCTAAAACCACTTACCCACCCCCAAATCAGGGCACCTGTTCACCCAATATAAGTAATCACAATAACATCGGTATCTTATTCTCTTACTTTTATACGTTATGTCAGCAGCGATTGCACCCAAACTATGACGCGTTCCGTCAGACGTTGCGATCCTTCCGGTATGGTATGTTCGGCGTCGTGGAACTCATCGTCCCGCGCGAACGTGCTCAGGTCGAGAAACGGGGCCGTCCCGATGCCGTCACGGATCGCGCTAAGGTAATCCTCGTAGTCAAAGGTAAACCGGTCGCGGGAGTATGACCGTTCCGGCATATTGACGACCGCCACGCCGATGCCATGCGCATCAAGGAAATCCAGAAGCTGGCGCAGGCGCATGGCCGCAGCCTCACCGTTCTTTTGCGCATCCCAGTCAAAGACAGTCTCCCACCAGCTGCCGGACATATAGCCCGCAAGATCCTCTTCTGGCAGGCCAGTGCTTCTGGAGAATTTATACGGCGACACCAGCCTGCGCTGTCTTTCGATCTGCGATCTCCACATATTCAGCACCCCGGCTTTACGTAAAAGGGCTTCGCCGGGGGGCCAGTCCTCGACCGAGTGCCCCAGATATGCCGCCCAGGCGCGCAGGGCTGATCTGAAACGCTCGGGCTGCTTACTGAGGAAATCAATTTTAGCCAAAGCGGCCCTAAACAGGGGCTTTTTGTGCATCTCAACCCCATCCGGGCCAGTTGTCACCGACCAGGGGCTGTAGGTTTCGACGATTGTCTCAAAGGGTCGCTCGGGTGGCAGGTTGGCAACGAACCGGGGGCCGAGGCCAAGGACGACATAATCCGGCAGCGCATCTTCGCCATAGGCTGCCTCGATCAGTTTCAGCGCAATCATCACGTCTTCAATTGTCCCCAGGCTGATGCCGCCCTGGTAGACATGATAGTCGGGAAACGCGGCCTGTATCTGCTCCCACCGCAGGTTCTCGCGCACGGTTGAGGGACCGGTCAGCATCAGGACGGGCTTGTCCCGGTCCATGAATTGCGATGGCAGAAGAAAGCGATACCAGCTTTCATGTTTATACGGGAACATGTAAAAACTGCGCTCGGCGCTGATGGCCAGCCATGTCAGCGCCGAGAAGACCAGCCCAACGACTGCCCCGATCGTGCCAAGAGCCGCGAGCGAAAGGCGCAGTTTCCTAGAAACCCGTGTAGACAAAATCGACCTCCGTCGCGGAGAAAACAAAAAGAACGCCGACAAGCCCAACGGCGACGAGAACCTTCAGGGTCATCCGCAAGGACCGGTTGGGAAAAAGGGTCGACCACATCACATAAGACCTTTCAAAAGCGCAACCACGCTTGGCGTGTCCAGTTGGAAGAACAGGAATGCAAAAGCGGCCGCGTGAAATGTAATCGCCATGCCGACGATCCGTCCGGGCCAGCTTGCCCTGATCTTGCGCAGCCGCTTCTTGCCAAGACGCGCCGTCAGGACATGATCCCATATCCGGTATATGGCGAGCCACGTCCCGTGCACGAGACCAAAGATCAAAAACCCGATTGTGGTGCCGTGCCATAGGCCCGAGACAAGCATGGTCAGCATCGCCGCGATGATACCGGCCGCCAGCGGCAAACTGGCGAAAGACCCGGAACTGAGCGCCTTTTTATACACCGGGTTGAAAACATAGTCGGTCAGCCACAATGTCAGGGACCGGTGCTGGCGCAGCCAGAAGTCCGCAATGTTCTGGGCGAAATACGGGTTGTTGAAATTCTCTGGAGGGCGAATGCCCATCAGGCTGCCGATGCCGATCACGACATCGCAGTAGCCCGAGAAATTCATGTAGAGAAAAAAGTAGAACGCCGCCAACTGAACCCAGAATTCACCCAGGCTCAGCGCCAGGACATCGGTGTTGGGTTGCAGCGCGAAGCGGAAGAAAAGCGTTCCGATGACGTAAACCTTGACCAGCCCCCAGAGTATCCTCAATCCGGCGTCAAGATGAGCTTCATACGTCATCTCGATGGCGCGGCTACGGTCTTCCCATTGGTCGCGAAAATCCTGATACCGCTGGATCGGACCCATCATGAACGTGGTGAATGCCAGTAGGTAGTTGGGGTAAATGGCGGGATCGATACGGTCGATGACACCCGACCGGGCATCGATCATCACATGCAGGATCCGGAACAACAGAAAGCTCAGACCGACTGTCTGCAGAAAGGACAGGCGCGCCGGGTCAGGCAGGAACAGCCCCAGAAACTCGTAATCCAGCATGTAAATGAAAACGAGGATCAGCAGGGTCGCCGACAGGATTGCCCCCCATCTGGACGCCGTCAGATGCACGCGGGTCATACCCCATCCCAGACCGGCAAAGAGCAGGGTCGAGGCCAGACCGATCGGACCGAGAAGCGCAAAAACGAATGCGATATTGGCGCTCAGAAAGCCAACTGTCCGCACAAGCCCGGTCGAAGACGCAACCAGGATGATGGTAAACGTCGAAAACAGCAGGAATTCCCAAGACAGCAGATCAATGAACATAACGCTTTGGAATCAAACCCAAAAAAGAAAACTCGTAACCCTTCCCCACGTGTCGGGTCCTGAACAAATGAAACCTTAAAACCGGACCGCGAACATGCACATTGCTTGCCAGTTTCGTCGCATTTTCGGGCAAGTCAAATGGAATCCCTGTGCCGTCGTCATTGTCCCTGTCGCGGACACAGTGATGAGAGACGCGCCGGTACGGGCCATCCCGGTACACAAGAACGCCACGCAGATGCCGCAGGGCGGACAACGCCATTCCCTTGAATCGGCGTTCCGTGTTATGGGCCTAACGTTACTTTGTTAAGGGATTTGCGGTGTTGCGGATTGAGGGTCAGGGCCAGTTGAAGGCCATGAACGATAAAACCGGCGACAGGTTGGGCTGAAACCGGATGTGGCGCGTCATCGGTATCAACATCCTGATCCTCGCGGTGCTTCTGGTGGGCCTGGAAGCCGCGCTTGCCTGGCTTGTGGCACGGGATTCTCCGACCGGTATCCGTGCGGCCGACCGGCTCGCCCGGAAAATTTACTGGGCGAATGTCTCGTATGTGCAATACCTGCCGGATTGCGCGCGTTACGACTCTGAACTGGGCTATACGTTGCGACCCGGAAGCTGCGTTTTCGAAAACACCGGCTTCTCAACTAAGATCGACGTGAATTCGGCAGGCTATCGCGACGACGAAACCTCTCTTGATGCGCCCGAGATCGTGGTGCTGGGCGATAGCCAGGCGATGGGCTGGGGCGTCGGGCAAGGCAAGGCCTTTGCCGACATTATCGAGGCCGAAACCGGGCGCAGGACGCTGAATACCGGCGTGTCGTCCTATGGCACCGCTCGAGAGCTTATGACGCTGGACCGGCTCGACCGCAGCAACCTCAAGACGGTGATCATCCAGTATAGCGACAATGACGCCCACGAAAACCGCCACTATCTTTCCGACGGCACATTGTCGGCCATGTCGGAAGAGACCTATATGCAACTCGTCGCCGGAAACGAAGAGGCGGGCGGAGGCTTCGGGCACTATCTGCCCGCTCTCTTTCAGGAGGTTCGCGGGCGTTTCGGTGGCGGCGAGGGCGAGGATGAAGACAGCGAACTGCCCATGGCAGAGCTGAAAGACCCCGAAGTTCTGATAGAAACTCTGACCAACTGGGATTGGGGGACCACCCCGCCGCAACTGATTTTTTTCGATGTAAACACAGGCGGCCGGGGCGGACGTTTCACAGAGGTTCTCTCGACCTCCCCTAAACTCGACCTTTTGCGCTCAAAGGTATCTGACTTACAGATCCTGCATACGCCGGACATACTCGGCGCGGGCGATTATCTTTTCCCGGATGGGCATTTGTCGGACGCGGGCCATCAGAAACTGGCCGGTGCAATTATCGACGTGCTTGCCCCGAACTGATCCCCCGACACAGCACATCGCGTTCCTTCAATCAGGCTTCGGCAGGTTTGAAATGCCCCTGAATTTCGCTAAAATCGGGTCCGGCTTTGCAGGAAGATATTGTTTGATGGTGTCGATTTATACGGTTGAAAGATGAACGGTGCTAAAGCCCCGTTCTGGGCCTGGTATCTTGCGGCGGCGGTTCTTGCAGCCCTCATGTTCCTGCCAACGGCCGGGATCGGTATCGCGCAATCAGGCTTCAACCCCGATGAATGGAGGTTTGCCGCCGGGCTCGAAACCGGGTTTGCCGAAGTGCATGGCCGCTGGGCAACGCACTGGGCGCATGAGGTCATCTTTACCTGGAACACGCCAATTGCGGTTCTGATCTTCATTCTTTTTGCAGCCTTGTTCGCCATCGCGGTTCTGATCGCACACATGGCTGTTGCCCCGGCGGGACCAAGGATGGCCGTAGCGTCTGTTTTGCTGGTCTTTCTGGCCGGGTTTTCGCATGTCTATTTGACCGCCGTTTTGCATTTTCAAACACAGGCTCCGTGGTTTTGCCTTGGTCTTTTAGCCTCTGTGGGTGCCATGATGCTGATTGCGCCAGCGCAGGGGACTTCACCCTGGGGTCTGGTCTTGCGGGTCATTGTGGCGGCCGAGCTTCTGGCCATCGCAATCGGCTTTTATCAAAGCTATGCGCTTTTGGGCTTTCTGATCCCCGCCATAGTTTTGATCCGCGTCGACCGATACGGCCACCGGGAAAGCCTGCTCTACCTCTGTCGTGTCCTTGTCGCCTCGGTAATTGCTCTGGTGCTGTATCAACTCCAGTTGCGGGCCACCATTTCCGCTCTGGATCTCATCCCCAATTTTCGCTTCTCGGGCGGCGTGGACCAAACTGTGATCCTCGAGAAACTGTCCGCCTTGCCCCGGATCGAAAGACGAATCCATAGCGGCGGGCTTGTGGGTCTGCCCCATCCCTATCGCGGTATTTTCCTGCTCACGGCTGCGGCGGCAGGCGCAATGGTTCTGTTGGCGGCGGCCAGAGCGCTTGTTGCACCCCGCGCCTTTTCAGGCGGGGGATGGTTCGGGGCATTCCGGGTGCTGCTTGCCGGTTTCGGCGCGCTTTGCGTCCTGCCGGTTCTGATCTGGTTTCTCTACCCGGAACCCTATCTGATCGGGCGAACCATCGGATTCATCGGCTTTGTCTTTGCCGGTGTTGTTCTGGCCTGCACCACGGTCTTTGCACATGGGATGGCGGGGCGGTCCGCATCCCGGCTGATCCCGGCAGGGGGGCTGGCCCTGGTGCTGGTCTTTGGCCTTGGTCAGGCGGTGGCCTCATCGCATATCTGGCCTTTGTTTCAGCGCGTGGCGGAACAGGATGTTGATCTGGCCGATGCGATTGTGAAACAGGCCCGGTCTATTGACGGGTTTGACATCAAGTCGACCCCGATCCGCTCTGTCGGTGGTCCCAGCGATCAGAATCCGAGGTTCGGCAGCTTTCAGACCCCCAGCACGTTTGGCCGCGACATCGACATGAATTCCATTTTCCAGATCCTCTATGGCGCAACCGATTACGCCGGATCGGTACTGGCGCCGCCGAAACCCTGCGGGGCCTTCCCGGAAGAAGGCTCTGTTTTCATGGCCGAAGGCACGCTTTTCGTCTGTCTTGAAGCATCCGCCCCGCTTTCGGCACCATCCAACTGCTTTTCGCTGGGCGCAGGCAGGAACGCTGCGCTGTGCTATTCAGACACTATCGCGGTTCTGATTGGCCAAACCTGCACCGACATAGACCCCGGCAACGGTCAGATCGTTGTCACCCAACTGGACGATACAGGCGCGCAGCTCAGGCGGCATCGCTATTACCCACAGGCGTTGCCCACCGAGATGAACGGTCTCTGCCACAGGTTTGTGGAAACGGCAGGTGAGCCATTTTCAGCAATACGCATTGAGCGCGCAGGCACCACCCCCGAAAAGCATTGGGGGATCGAACATAAAGCCGAGGATGCCCGCACACTGAAAGAGATTTTCCCGCATCCCGCGGACCGGAATGATCCGTAACGAAGCACCGGCTTTGACAACGGTGTGCCGCGTCTTTCCTTATTTGGTGAGAACAGCCTGTGCGAAGTTCCGGCTTTCCCCGAAAAAGCCAATCATACTGTTAAGGGCATGGACCACATCCCAGCCGGTCACCAGACCCGCCTAGGATTAGTCGATCCCTTTTTGCGCTCTCCGGAAAACAAGTTCAAAAAGGTCAGCCGCCGTTACCATGTGTCCACGTCCTTGGTCTCATCACTTCGATCATCACCCGTCCAGATGACGCTGCCGCGTTTGGCCGATTTTGCGAGTTAGTTGAGATTGGTGTAACCCCCTTGCACCTAGCGCAGGTGCTGTTGCCAGAGATCCACCAGGGCAGGGTCCTGCTCTCGATCAACGATCAACGATCAACGATCAACGATCAACGATCAACGATCAACGATCAACGATCAACGATCAACGATCAACGATCAACGATCAACGATCAA